>NZ_JBEXHY010000012.1:0-84990 GCF_040608295.1 Micromonospora sp. NPDC005197
ACTTCCCGGCCCCGGGGGCCAGGGCCCAGGTGGTCGCGCCCACCCTGGTCTGGTACCCGCCCCCCGGGGCGCCGCCGGCGGCGCACCGGACCGTCTGGGTGGCGCTGCGGCTCACGGTCCACGATGCGCGGGTCGAGACGGTGAGCCGGGGCGGCGGGCTGCCCGGCGTCCACCGGACGCTGGCCGCCGGAATCGGCCGGTTGGGCAAGGCGCTGACGGCGGCCGGGTTGGCCCACCGGCCGCTGGGTCGCGACGAGCTGCGCGCCGCCGTGGTGTCGGCCGCCGGGCTGGACCTGGTGCCGGAGCCGCCGACGGAGAGCTGGCGGGGGCTGCGCGGCGGCGGCTGGACGCACCGCTGCCTGACCCTGCGGGGCCGCCCGGACGCGCCGCTGGGCCCGCTGGTGGACGCGATCACCGCCACGTCGGCCCCCTCGCACACGGTGGCCGCGGCGGTGTCGCCCGACGGGCGCATGGCGGCACCGCTGCTCCGGGTCGCGGCCATGGACAACCACGTCGAGGCGCTGGTCAAGGTCGTCCGGGACGTCGCGCACCGCGCCGGCACGCCGGCCCGGCCGATGGACGGGCAGCACGGCCCGGGCGTCTACGCCAGCGCGCCGGTCGCGTCGGCGCTGGGCGGCGCCGGTCGTCGGCAACCCCGCTGACGGCGCGCTGGAGCCTCCCCGGTCAGGGCCGCAGGTTGACGATCCAGCCGTACAGGCCGCAGACCCAGACGGCGAGCGGCACCAGCGCGATGATCAGCATGATCTCGACGATGTCGAGCAACCGGCCCCACACCGGCGAGATGCGCTTGCCGACGACGGTCAGGCCGTAGATCAGGCTGACCACGGCAGCCAGCAGCAGGCCACCGAGGATCAGACCGAGCCGGACCGGAAGCGATCCACCGGCGAAGGTCGCCGCGGCGGCCAGGCCCAGTCCGACGGTGCCGGCGAGCAGCACCGGAACGCGCTGGGCCCGACCCAGGAGCGGACGCGCCCGCAGCAACGACAGCAGGGCCAGCACCAGGCAGAGCAGCACCGCCGGCAGGCGGCCGTCCAGGGCCAGCACGAGCTGCGCGCCGAGCACCAGCAGCGAGACCGTCCACAGCAGACCGGTGAGGAACTGGTCGGCCCGGTCGCTCCGCTCGAGCACCTGCCGCCCGTCCACCGACTCGCTGTCGGTCTTCAGGTCGTCCGGGCCGGTCGGGATCGACGGCACCGGCAGCCGGGCCAGCCGGTAGGCCACCATCGGCAGCGCCGGCACCACGCCGAACGCCACCGCCGCCACCACCGCGGCCCCGGCCGCGGCGTCGATGCGGAGGGCCAGGCAGAGCAGCGCGCCCAGACCCGTCCCCGCGCCCACCCCGATCGCGGCGAAGAAGAGGGGGTACCGGTCACCGACGGCCAGCACGGCCACCGCCCCGGCGACCACCACGGCGGTGGCCGCGAGCAGGACGTGCGGACTGGCCAGCTCGGTCAGCTTCCGGTCACCGGCGAGCAGCAGCAGGCCACCGGTGCCCGCGTGCACCAGCCCGACCATCGCCAGCACCGAGCCCGTCCCGCTGTCACCCGCGGCCCGGGCGAGCACCGCCGCGCCGACCAGCAGCGCCACCGCGACCAGCAGGGCGGCCAGCGTGCCGGGCAGGTGGGGAGGGCCGGTGAACAGGGCGGCCAGGGCGCCGCCGCCGAACGCCGCGGCGGCGAACAGCACCGCGAACGATCGGGTCGCCCCGACCTGCCAGGAGCCCGGCCGCCGGGTGGTCGCGGTGGCGACCGCGTCCACCACGTCGTCGAATACGACCTCCGGCGCGGAGGCGGACCGGGGCTTGAAGTACAACACCTCGCCGTCGCGGACACCGAGCTGCGCGGCGGTACGACCACCCTCCAGAGGTGCGCCACCCAGGCGGGACAGCGCCCAGCCGCCGTGCCGCACCCCGTCGTCGGCCAGGTCCTCCCCGGCGTAGCGCAGCAGGGTGGGCAGAAGGTCCGCCATCGGCACGTCCGACGGCAGGGCCAGATCAATCCGGGTACGGGGGGCCACAATGGTGATCCGGCTCAGACCACCGGTCGCCGTCTTCGTCGCCACAGTGGCCTCCTGGTGTCCATCTACGATCGGCGGGCCGGGGTCCCGCGGTGCGGGTGCACCGCGCCCACGGGAGATTACCTACGATGACGGGCACGTACAGTGCCCACCCGCGGGCTTCGGGCCGCGCCGGCACGACAGCAGGGCCGCTTCTGGGGAGGAGACAGCCGTGAGCACGGTCGTGTTCCGCCGACCTCCGCGCCAGCCGGGGCCGGCCTTGCCGCGCGGTGAGGTGCTGCTGGAGTCCCCGCCCGAGCTGCCCGAGCCGACGCCCCGCGGGATGGGGCAGCTGCTCATGATCCTGCCGATGGTCTGCGGTGTCGGTGCGATGGCGTTCCTCTACGCCGGCCGGGGCGGCGGCATGATGACGTACGTCGCGGGTGGCCTGTTCGGCGTCTCGATGCTCGGCATGGCCATCGGCTCGCTCAGCAACGGTGGCAACGACAAGGCCGAGCTGAACGCGGACCGCCGCGACTACATGCGTTACCTGGCACAGATGCGCAAGCGCACCCGGCGGGCGGCGGCCCAGCAGCGGGACGCGATGAACTGGCGGCACCCGGAGCCCGACGCGCTCTGGTCGATCGCGGCGTCCCGCCGGCTGTGGGAGCGGCGGATCACCGAGCCCGACTTCGGTGAGACCAGGATCGCGCTCGGCCCGCAGCGGCTGGCCGTGGAAATCGTCCCCCCGGAGACCAAGCCGGTCGAGGACCTGGAGCCGATGAGCGCCATCGCGCTGCGTCGGTTCGTCCGCGCACACTCCACTGTGCCCGGCCTGCCGACCGCGCTGTCGGTGCGCGCGTTCAGCCGGGTGGTGCTGCGCGGCGACCGGGAGCCCGTGCTCGATCTGACCCGGGCGGCCCTGGGCCAACTGGCGACGTTCCACGCCCCGGACGACCTGGTCGTCGCCGTGGTCGCCGCGCCCGACCGGCAGTTGGCCTGGAACTGGGTGAAGTGGCTTCCCCACGCCCACCACAGCGGCCGGACGGACGCGGCCGGCGCGCGCCGGCTGGTCTTCGCCAGCCTGGCCGAGGCCGAGGCGTCTCTCGCGGCCGAGCTGGCCGGGCGACCCCGGTTCGCCGCCGAGGCCAAGCCGCTGACCACCGCGCCACACGTGGTCGTGGTGGTCGACGGTGGCGAGATCTCCCCGACCTGCCAGCTGGTGGGCCAGGGGCTGCTCGGCGTCACTCTGATCGACCTCTCCGGGACGGTGCCGCGCGACGTCGGCCGCTGGCTGCTCTGCCTGGACGTGGGCGACGGCACCACCCTCGACCTGATCCGGGGCAGCTCGTCGTCGCGGCTCGGACGACCCGACCGGCTCACCGCCGAGGCCGCCGAGGGGCTGGCCCGGCAGATCGCGCCGTACCGGCTGTCGCAGCAGCAGACCAGCAACGAGGAGCCGCTGGCCCGCAGCACGGAGCTGCCCGACCTGCTCGGCGTCGGTGACGCCGCCGCCGTGGACGTGCACCAGACCTGGCGGCCGCGCGGTCACCGGGACCGGCTGCGCATCCCGCTCGGCGTCGGCCCGGACGGCAACGTCGTCGAACTCGACTTCAAGGAGTCGGCGCACGAGGGTATGGGCCCACACGGCCTGGTCATCGGCGCGACCGGCTCGGGCAAGAGCGAGCTGCTCCGTACGGTGGTGGCCGCCCTGGCGGTGACCCACTCGTCGGAGGAGCTGAACTTCGTCCTGGTGGACTTCAAGGGCGGCGCGACGTTCGCCTCCCTGGAGGCGTTGCCGCACACCAGCGCGGTGATCACCAACCTGGCCGACGAGCTGCCGTTGGTCGACCGGATGCGCGACGCGCTGGCCGGTGAGATGGTGCGCCGGCAGGAGCTGCTGCGCGCGGCGGGCAACTACGTGTCCCGGTTCGAGTACGAGAAGGCCCGGGCGGCCGGTGAGCCGTTGGCGCCGATGCCGAGCTTGTTGATCATTTGTGACGAGTTCAGCGAGTTGCTGGCCGCGAAGCCGGACTTCATCGACCTGTTCGTGATGATCGGCCGGCTGGGTCGGTCGCTCGGTGTGCACCTGTTGCTGGCCTCGCAGCGCCTGGAGGAGGGCAAGCTGCGCGGCCTGGACACCCACCTGTCGTACCGGATCGGTCTGCGCACCTTCTCGGCGGTGGAGAGCCGGATCGTGCTCGGCGTGCCGGACGCCTACGAGCTGCCGAACGCGCCCGGGCACGGCTACCTCAAGACGGACACCAGCACCATGCTGCGGTTCCGGGCCGCGTACGTCTCGGGGCCGTACCGGGCGCCCGGCCAGCAGGCCTCCGCGTCGCAGGCCCTGGTGCAGCGCCGGATCGTGCCGTACGGCGTCAGCTTCATTCCGGCGCAGGCCACGCAGGTGTCGGTGGACGCCATGCCGGAGCCGGAGCAGCCGGCCGACGGCAAGGCCGTCGCGATGCTGGACGTCCTGATCGACCAGCTCAAGGGTCGGGGCCGCCCCGCGCACCAGGTGTGGCTGCCGCCGCTGGCGGAACCGCCGGGCCTGGGCGAGCTGCTCGGTCCGCTGGCCGTCGACCCGACCTACGGGTTGTGCACGGCGTCCTGGCCGGGCCGGGGTCGCCTCACCGTGCCGGTGGGCGTGGTGGACCGCCCGTACGAGCAGCGCCGCGACCCGATGATGGTCGAGCTGGCCGGAGCGGGCGGCAACGTCGTCATCGTCGGCGGTTCGCTCAGCGGCAAGAGCACCATGCTGCGGTCGCTGCTGGCCTCGCTGGCGCTCACCCACACGCCGCGCGAGGTGCAGTTCTTCTGCCTGGACTTCGGCGGTGGCGCGCTGCGCAGCCTGGAGCGCCTGCCGCACATGGCCGGGGTGGCCGGCCGGCGCGACGTCGAGGCGGTGCGGCGCACGGTGGCCGAGGTGGTCGCGGTGCTGGACGAGCGGGAGATGCGCTTCGCCCAGTACGGCATCGACTCGGTGGCGAGCTACCGCCGTCGCCGGGCGGCCGGCGAGTTCGCCGACGACCCGTTCGGCGACGTGTTCCTGGTGGTGGACGGCTGGAACACCCTGCGCCAGGATTACGAGGAGCTGGAGCAGACCATCACGACGCTCGCCAACCGGGGTCTCGGCTTCGGGGTGCACGTGGTGCTCACTGCGGTGCGCTGGGCGGAGATCCGGATCAACATGCGCGATCTGCTCGGCACCAAGCTGGAGTTGCGCCTGGGCGACGCGGCGGAGTCCGAGATCGACAGGCGCTCGGCGATGAACGTGCCGGAGAAGTCGCCCGGTCGCGGCCTGACCCGGGACAAGCTGCACTTCCTCACCGCGATCTCGCGGATCGACGGTCGGCGCGACATCGAGGATCTGAGCGAGGCGTCGGTCGCGCTCGCCGGGCACGTGGCGGCGAACTGGCCGGGGCGTCCGGCGCCGAAGGTGCGGCTGCTGCCGCGCCGGCTGCCGGTGTCCGAGCTGGCCCGGATCATCGACCGGTCGGCCCCCGGTCTGCCGATCGGCGTCAACGAGTCGGCGCTCGCGCCGGTCTACCTGGACCTGGCCAACGAGCCGCACCTGACCGTCTTCGGCGACGCCGAGTGCGGCAAGACCAACCTGCTGCGGCTGATCGCCCGGGGCATCACCGAGCGGTACACGCCGGCCCAGGCGCGGCTGGTGATCGCCGACTACCGGCGTGGGCTGCTGGGCGCGGTTGAGGGCGATCACCTGCTCGACTACGCGCCGTCCAACCAGGCGTTCGCGCAGGGGCTCGGCTCGATCCGCAGCGCGCTGTCCAACCGGCTGCCCGGCCCGGACGTGACCACCGCCCAACTGCGGGACCGCAGCTGGTGGAAGGGCCCGGACCTGTACATCCTGGTGGACGACTACGACCTGGTGGCCTCCGGTGGCAGCAACCCGCTGAGTGCCCTGCACGAGCTGCTGCCGCAGGCCCGTGACATCGGTCTGCACCTGATCGTCACGCGTCGGGTCGGCGGGGTGTCCCGGGCGCTCTACGAGCCCGTGCTGCAACGGCTCCGCGAGCTGGACTCGCCCGGCCTGCTGATGTCCGGCAACCGGGAGGAGGGCACCGTCTTCGGCACGCTGCGTCCGAGCCCGCAGCCACCCGGCCGGGGCACGCTCGTCCGCCGACGCGACGGCCAGCAGTTGATCCAGACGGCCTGGTCCGAGCCAGCCTGACCGAGCCGTCACGGGGCTCGCTGAGCCGGCGGTCCGGAATCGGCGGGTGACCATGCGTGGTCGCGGGGCCGTTCGGGTCGGATTCCCGTCCGAACGGGCCGCACAAACGACGCGATTCACCGCCATCCATGGAACGCGGCCGGTCAGGGCTGCGATGGCTGGACAGATTCCGCTACGGTCTCAGGTGGAGTGTCCGTCGGTGGGGTGTTGCTGCCTTGCCGCGGGGGAGGGGCGCGGCAAAGCCGCCGCCACAACATGACGGAAGGGTGTGAAGCATGGCGTTCGAGGTCGAAGCTGCGACTCTGCATACCGCCGCGAGTGACGTGCGGTCCACGCGCAGCGAGGTCGACGGCGAGCTGAAGAAGCTGTGGAACGTAGTCGACGACCTGGCCATGGCGTGGAAGGGTCAGGCGTCCACGGGGTTCCAGTCGCTCATGGCTCGCTGGAACGAGGACACGGTGGGCCTGCTGACCGCGATGGACAACATCGCGGACCTGCTCGACAAGTCGGGTACGACGCACCAGGTCAACGACGAGGAGCAGCAGCAGATGCTGGACAAGTTCCACTCTGCGCTCAACCCGTGATCCGTAGCCAGCAGAGGAGGAAGTCGTGACGATCAAGGTTGACTACGCGGTCCTCGAGAGCAGCAACCAGCAGATGCAGGCCATCTCGAAGACCATCGACGAGAAGCTGGACACGCTGCGGTCGATGCTGTCCAAGCTGCAGTGGGAGGGCGAGGACCGCACCGCCTACG
This sequence comes from Micromonospora sp. NPDC005197, assembly GCF_040608295.1. Taxonomy (NCBI): domain Bacteria; kingdom Bacillati; phylum Actinomycetota; class Actinomycetes; order Micromonosporales; family Micromonosporaceae; genus Micromonospora; species Micromonospora sp. NPDC005197. Next base: position 6,966 of record NZ_JBEXHY010000012.1, read on the forward strand.
AGCAGCACCAGGCGAAGTGGGACTCGTCGGTCCGGGACATCAACCGGATCCTGAACGAGATCGGTGGTGCCGTCGGCATCGCCCGCGAGAACTACGTCTCCACCGAGATGAGCAACTCCAAGGTGTGGGGCTGACACAATCACCGATGCGGCTCCGGTCCGGCTCGACCGGGCCGGAGCCGCATCGTGTTGGCGTCGGTGAGATACGGGAGAGCGATGCGTACGGGGAAGCCTTTCCGATCGACACGGGCCGTGGGCGCGGCCGCGCTGGCGCTGTGCGCCGCGCTGGCCCCCGCGGTGACAGTCGCGCCGGCGCCGGCTCGGGCCGCTGACACGGTCCGTGGCCTTCAGTGGTACCTGGACTACCTCAAGATCCCCGCCGCGCACAAGATCACCAAGGGCGCGGGTGTCGTGGTCGCCGTCGTCGACACCGGGGTCGAGGCCAGTCATCCGGACCTGCGCGGGCAGGTGCTCGCGGGGCACGGCACCAACGCCACGGCCGCCCCGGACGGCCGGCGTGACGACGACAAGGTGAAGGGGCACGGCACCTCGATGGCCGGCATCGTCGCGGGACGCGGCGGTGGCGAGATGCACGAGTTGGGCATCGCCCCGGCCGCGAAGATTCTCCCGGTCTCGATGGGCGCCAATTTCGATAACCAGGACGTGGTCCTGGGAATCCGTTGGGCTGCCGACAACGGCGCTGACGTCATCAACCTCTCGCTCGGCGACGAGGGGACGGCTCAGCCGGAGCTGGTGGACGCCATCAACTACGCGCTGAGCAAGGACGCCGTGGTGGTCGCCTCGGCGGGCAACATCGAGCAGGGCGACCGACAGGTCACCTCACCCGCCAACATCCCGGGCGTCATCGCCGTCTCCGGGTTCGACAAGCGCGGCGGGTTCTTCGCCGGCTCGGTGCAGGGCCCGGAGATCGTGATCGCGAGTCCGATGGAGAGCATCATCGCCCCGGCGCCCAAGGCGGTCTCGCCGAACGGCTACACGCTGGCCAGCGGCACCAGTTCGGCGGCCGCCATCATGTCCGGTGTGGTGGCGCTGATGCGCTCGAAGTACCCGAAGCTCGATGCGCCCAACGTCATCAGCCGTCTGATCGAGACCGCCCGCGATGCCGGTCCGGCCGGCCGGGACCCGCAGTTCGGCTTCGGCCGAGTCGACCCGATAGCCGCCCTGACCCGATCGGTGCCGGCCGTGACGGCGAACCCGCTGTTGGAGGGCGCGGCGGCCGGTCCGACCCGCTCCGGCGGGGCCGCCCGGCCCGGCAACGACGACGACGGACCGGCGGTCGAGTTCGGCGTCTCGAACAAGGCCGGCGCGATCGTCCAGGTGGGACTCTGCCTCGGCGTGCCGATCATCGGGCTGATCGTGCTGCTGGTGGTGCTGCGACGCCGCAAGCGGCGCGCACCGCCGGCCGCCGTCGGCCCGTACCCCGGCGCACCCGGCGTGCCGCCACCCGGCTGGCCCGCCCAGCCGCCACCGGCCTACGGCCCGCCGCCGCAGCCCGTCCCCGGGTACGGTCCGCCACCGGGCCAGCCCGGGCAGGGATACCCGCCGCCCGGCCATCCCGCGCCGGGTCATCCGCCCGCGCCGACCGCTCCGGCGCCGGGCGCGCCCGGCTGGCCGGGCTCGGGCCCGCCGCCGAACGGCCCACAGCAGCAGTGAACGCAGACCACCAGTCAGGGTTTCGGGGAGGGGACCGATGACGGACGACAGGACCACCCAGCCGGCACGGTACGTGAACGACGACCTCTACATCCCGATCCCGGTGGGCGGGATGCCGACGTCGGGCCTCGCCCTGACCGGCCTGGAGATGGACAACGTCGACCACGCCGCGACGCCGAAGGGCCTGGTCACCGCGCCCGGTGAGGCAGGCGTCAAGACCGAGTGGGACGCGACCAGCCTGGACTCGGCCATCACCTGGCTGGAGACCCACGCCGCCTACCTGAACAAGCTCTCCTACGACATGGTCGACATCCAGGACCTGATGGGTGGCGCGGCCAGCGGCGTGGCGGGTGGGGCGGGCGGCCAGCCGAGCCCGCTCGGGGGGTTCGACTGGGCGGCCCGGTTGGCCGCCAAGCACCAGGGGCTCTACCAGGGCACCGAGTCCGGTGTCCGGAAGCTCTCGCAGAGCCTGTACGACGCGGCGGAGGCGCTGCGCCAGGTCAAGCAGAACTACGAGACGGCGGAGGAGCAGAACAGGATGTCCGCCGCCGACATGCAGCGTGTCTTCGGCGACGTGGCCGGCAATGGCGACGGACGCTAGGACGGGGGAGGACGGCAGATGGGCCTGAGCTGGGAAGAGATGTGCCAGAAGGTCGTCATCGACGGCCGGCCGGGTGACGTGGAGAGCGCCGCCCTCGGCTGGGAACAGCTGATCAAGAATCTCAACAACGTCAAGCAGAGCCTCGACACCAACATCAAGGACCTGGGTACGACCTGGAAGGGTCCGGCGTACGAGGCGTTCAAGGGTCACATCGAGCAGATCTCCAAGGACACCGGGCAGATCGTGGCGGACGCGGAGAAGGGCACCGGCATCGTCCAGTCGCTCAAGACCGCCGCCGACAAGCTCACCGCGGCCCAGCGGGACTTCCCGGTCCCGGCGACCTGCGTCAACGACGTGTTGGAGGCGCGTAACGCCAAGCTGACCCTCGGGGTCGGCTTCTTCGAAGCGAAGGTCTCGCCGGACTTCCTGGGCTGGTTCGACCCGGTGACCGCGATCGCCGACTGGATCAACGACCAGTCGGAGGACGCGGCCCGGGTCTACGAGCAGGTGAGCGGTGACTACCAGGCCATCGCGCCCGGCACTCCGGGCGATGCCGGCCCCCCCACCACACAGAGCCCGACGACCGAGATTCCCGATCTGGGCACCGGTGGTGGCGGTGGTGGCGGTGGCGGTGGCGTGCCGAAGCTCGGCGGCGGCCCGTCCACCGGCGGCCTGGGGGCCACGCCCTCGATCGGCGCCACCGACATGCCGGGCACGGGCAACCTGCCCAGCGGGTCCGGTGCCCATCCCGACCTCTCGGGCGGGTACGACTCCGGCACGGGCACCTACCCGAGCACCGGTGGCGTCCCGGGCGTCGGCGGTGCGGACGACGAGTTCAGCAGTGGCCTCGCGGGTGCGGGTGGTGGCGGTTCGCCCGGTCTCGGCTCCGGTCTCGGAGGCGGCCTGGGCTCGGGTGGCCTGGGCTCGTCCAGCGGGCTCGGCAGCGGCGGTGGCGGCCTGGGCGGCGCCGGTGCCCTCGCGGGCGGCGGCGCGCTCGGCCGGGCGGTCTCGCCGGGCATGGGCCCGATGATGGGCGGCGGCGCGGCGGGTGCCGGTCGTGGCGGTGGCCGGGGCGCCGGTGGCCGACTCGGCGCGGGCGGCAAGCTGGGCGGCGGCATGGCACCCGGTATGGGTGGCGTCGCCGGTGGCGGCGGTGCCGGCGCCGGTCGGGGCGGCGCCGGGCGTGGCGCGGCGGGGGCCGGTGGTCGGGGCGCGGGTGCTCGCGGCGCCGGTGGCGTGGCCGGGACGGGCGGCGGTGCCGGCTACGGCGAGGAGGACACCGCCCGCAACACCTGGTTGGAGGAGGACGAGGACGTGTGGGGCGCCGACAGCGGTGGCACCTCCGGCATCCTGCGCTGAGCTTTCCGCGTCACGGCGCTGCTGCGGTCGACCGCAGCAGCGCCGTGACGTGTCCCACGGACCAACCGTCCCGAGGGCTGTGCCGGCCGCTCAGCCGGTGACCGGTTCGTCGGTACGTCGGCCCGGCCGCCAGCCGCGCCGGCGGCCGCGCGCCACGATCGGTCGCGTGATCAGCAGCAGTACGGCGAGTAGAGCTCCCACCGCGGCGGCCCAGATCGCGACGGTGCGCTGCCAGCTCAGCGGGTCGGCCGCCGGGGCGGGTGCGGCAAGCGCGTCGACCGGCGGGTTGGTGCGGGTGCCCAGCAGGCTCGACACCGCCCGGTACGGGTTGACCACGCCGTAGCCGACCTCGGCGTTGCGCCCCTGCGGCGGGTTGTCCGCCGTCCGCTCCAACCGGTCGGCGACCTGCTCCGGAGTGAGATCCGGGTAGGCGGCCCGAACCAGCGCGGCCACCCCCGAGACGTACGCGGCCGCGAAGCTGGTGCCACCCGTCGGCTCGGCGCGGTAGCCGGATCCACCCGGTGCCGGGCCGATGATGTTCAGTCCCGGCGCGGCGACGTCGACGAAGGTGCCGCTGACCGAGGTGCCCACGTGCCCGCCCTGCTCGTCCACGCCGCCGACGGCGATCACCCCGGGGTACGCCGCCGGGTAGGCGGGCCTGTCCTCCTGGGTCTCCTGCCGGTTGCCGGCGGCGGCGACCAGCACCACCCGCTTGGCGAGGGCGCGTTCGACGGCCTGTGCCAGTTCGGGGCGGGGCAGGGTCACCAGGGACAGGTTGATCACGTCGGCGCCGTTGTCGACCGCCCAGTCGATGGCTGCGGCGATCTGCCCGGGCAGCCCCTCGTCGTTGGTGCCCTTGGCGTCCGGCAGGACCCGGATGGGCAGGATGCGCGCCGCCGGGGCGATACCGCTGAACGGCACCCCGGTGCCGTCCTTGCCGGCGATGATGCCGGCGACCATCGTGCCGTGACCGGCCAGGTCACACTGCCCCCGGTTGGCCGGCAGGTTGTTGAAGTCGCGGCCCTCGAGCACCTGACCCTGCAGGGCCGGGTGGATGGCGGAGACCCCGGAGTCGATGACCGCGACCGTCACCCCGGCACCCCGGGACAGCGGCCACGCCGAGGCCGGATCCACCCTTCGCAGTGCCCACGGCATCTGCACCAGACCGTCCTCGCCGGCCGGGCCGCAGGTGGGCGGTGCCGCGACCGCGGGGGAGGAGGGGACCACCAGGGCGGCGAGCAGGGCCGCCAGCGTTCCACTGAGGACAGCTCGGACGGCACGGCGGGACGGCTCGGTCGCGCTCGGCGGCAGGCATTCGCGCACCCGCAGAGATTACCGCCGCACCGCGTCGGGCAGCGGCCCGGCGACGCCGTTCCGGGCGGGAACGATGACGTCGCTCAGCGGCGGGCGCGACGACGCCGGTCCGGGCCGGTGTGTCGCCGCTCGAAGCCGGCGTGCGGCGACGCCGGTCCAGGCCGGCGTGCGGCGACGCCGGTCCGGGCGGGTAGCAGGTCGCCGCGCCAAGCCGGCGTGCGGCGGCGACGGTCAGGGCCGGGACGCGACGTCGTCGGCAGGTGCTTCGGCGAACAGCGCGAGCAGGTCGCCGACCTGGCGGTCGGCCTCGGCGGGGTGCCGGAACCGGCCGGCGGGGTTCAGGGTGTACTCGTTGCGACGCCCCACCCGGGTGCGGTGCAGGTAACCACCGGCCTCCAGGTCGGCGACGATGGCCTGGGCGGCCCGTTCGGTGACGCCCACCTCGGCCGCCACGTCGCGCAGTCGCGCGGTGGGATCGCGGGCGATGGCCAGCAGCACATGCCCGTGGTTGGTGAGGAACGTCCAGTTCCGGCCGCCTCCGGCCGTCGCCGCGCTCGTCATGGTGGAGCCGCCTCTCCGGTTGTCCGCCCCACCTCCGTGCCCGCCGGAGGGTCGGGCCAGGTGCCGACGGACCGGCCCGGTCCCAACGGCCGGAGGGCCGGTTCGGGGGTCAACGTATGAAATCTAAATCACGCATATCTTGACGCATCTTGCGGTGCGTGTGACCGTGGAGCCCGAGCCAGCGCCCACCGCCGGCCCGACTGAAAAGCCTCTTGAGCAGGTCAAACGCGTGGAGACGAGGTGCGGGGATGAGCCGTTCCGGTACGCCTGGCGGGCAGCCGGGCCCGCAGCGGGCCGCCGATCGAGCGCCGACGCCGACCGAGCCGGCCCGAGCGTACGCCGAGCTGGCCGCGGGCAACCGGCGCTTCGTCAGCGGGGCGCCGCGCCACCCCAACCAGGACGCCGGGCACCGGGCCGCCGTGGCCGACGGGCAGCACCCGTTCGCGGTGATCGTGGGCTGCTCCGACTCCCGCCTGGCGGCTGAGATCATCTTCGACCGGGGGCTGGGCGACCTCTTCGTGGTCCGTACGGCCGGACACACCGCGGGCCCGGAGGTGCTGGGCAGCGTGGAGTACGCGGTGACGGTGCTCGGAACCCCACTGGTGGTGGTCCTCGGCCACGACTCGTGCGGTGCCGTGCAGGCCGCCCGTGAGGCGGCCGCCACCGGCGTCGCGCCGCCGGGGCACCTTCCCGCGGTGGTCGACGCGGTGCTGCCCAGCCTGCGACGTGCCACCGCCGAGGGCGTGGACGACGTCGACGGCATCGTCGACATCCACATCGCGCAGACCGTCGAGACGCTGCTCGGGCAGTCGCCCGTGCTGGCCGACGAGGTGGCGCAGGGGCGGTGTGCGGTGGTGGGCATGTCGTACCGGCTCGCCGCCGGTGTGGTGCGCGCGGTTACCCCCGCACCGGCGGGTGCCGCGACGTTCGACGCGCCCGGCGCCTCGGACGACCCGGCAGCTTCCGCCGCCGCCTGACGCGGACCGCCCCGGCAACTTCCGCCGCCTGACGCGACGAGGGCCGCCCCGCCTGCTGCGGGACGGCCCTCGACTTCTTGGCACCGGGTCAGAGCAGCGACATGTGCACGTGGTCGGTGTGGTTCGACGGTCCGCTGTACGACTTCCAGCCGGTCGCCGGGAACCAGATCTGCCGGTTCCAGATCACGTAGTAGATGCCGAGGCGGTCGGCGTTGCGGATGAGGAACGCGGCGACGTTGTTGCCGTACATGCGGGTGTCGTTGTTGTGCCACGGGCTGAAGCCGCTCTTCTGCAACGACCAGTCACAGGCGCGGCCCTTCGGGTGCTCGAACGGGCCACCGTTGCGGTGGCAGCCGACGAACCGGTTGAACCCGGCCCGCTTGACCTCCTTGTACGCGTGCAGGGTGCGCGGCGTGACACAACCGGAGGTGGTGGGGTCGTCCTCGCTGCATGACTCGGCCTTCCAGTCGCCGTCGGCGGTGCGACCCGGGCCGATCCGGGCGACCGGCGAGACGGCGTCGACCAGACCGCCGGTGAAACCCTGACCGCCGACCAGCGCGAGCGCCTTGTCCGCGTCGCGTTTGTCCTTCGCCATCAGGGCGGTCTGCTTCTGCTGCTCGCGGACCTCCGCGTCGAGGGCCAGCTTGGCCTGCTCGGCGCGGGTCTTGACCGTGTTGACCTCGGCGAGCTTCTTCTCGTTGACCATGTTCATCTCGTCGAGCGCCGCGGCCCGTCGGACGAACGAGTCCGGGGCGTCGCTCTCCAGCAGCATCGCGATCGCGCCGATCCGCCCGGTCCGGTACGACTGGGCGGCGATCTGCCCGACCTGCGGGGCCAGCGCCTCCAGGTCGGCCTTTGCCCGCTCGACCTGCAACGCCAGCTCAAGCTGCCGCTTCTTGGACTTGTCCAGCTTGGACTTGGCCGCCACGTAGTCCCGGTTGGTCTGCTCGATGACGTCGTTGAGGAGCTTGGGTTCGTCTTCCTCTTCGTGCCCGGACGGTGTGGGGGTCGTCGGGGCGGCGTGGGCCGGGAGGGGCCCGGCGAACACGGTCAGCGCAGCGAGCACGGCCACCACGGGTGTCAACCAGCGGCGTAGGGGTGCCGTCACAATGTTCCCTTCCGTCGACCGCCGACCGGGTTAGCTGACGGGTTCGGGGCGGAAGTGGCCCCTACCGCTGTCGCGGATTCACCCCACGTACCTGGGTCCCCGGCTCGCCGGTTGGCGATTGGGCGGTGGCACCGCAGGCGCCGCTGCGCGCCTTCGTCGGTGACCGGCAGCGAGGTTACCCGAGAGTCCACCGCCTGAGCTACGTCCTGATGCCGACTAAAAGCGTCATTTCGCCATGGCGTTGAGTGACCAGTGACGCGGTTCTCAGGGCGTAGGCCCGATCCGGTCACGCTGAGGAGTGTCACCATGCCGTATCCGTGCTCCTGTTCGGCTCTGGCCACCCGGTGGTGGCGGTGGATGGGGGTGCGCTCCGCTCCGGGTCGGGCCCGTCGGACCGACCCGCTGGCGGGGAGCTGAGGGCGGCCAACGCCTCCGTCCGGTCCGGACGGGGGCGCGGCGTCAGGACGTCGGCGGCCGCGTCCTGCGCCGGCGTCGACCCGGCCGCGGTCACCACGGCGGCGAGCCCGGTGGTGAGGGGTACGGCGGCGATCAGGCCGAGCGTGGCGACCGCGCTGCGGACGATCTCCTGGGCGAGGAACTCGCTGGTCAGGATCTGCCCGAGGGGGCGGGTGTCGGCGGTGAGCAGAAGCAGCAGCGGAAGTGAGGCGCCCGCGTACGCCAGGACGATGGTGTTGACCGTGGAGGCGATGTGCGCCCGGCCGACCCGGGTGGCCGCCCGGTAGAGCTGCAGCCGGCTCAGGCCGGGGTTGGCGTTCGCCAGCTCGGTGACGGTGGCGGCCTGGGTGACGGTCACGTCGTCGAGCACCCCGAGTGAGCCGATGATGATCCCGGCGAGCAGCAGGCCACGCAGATCGACATCGGCCTGGAACATCGACAGCGTGGTGGCGTCCTCGCTGCCGAAGCCGGTCAGGTGGGTGGCGGCGGTGGCGATGGTCGCGAGCACGCCGGTGAGCACCAGGCTGCCCAGGGTGCCGAGCACCGCGACCGAGGTCTGCGCGGTCACCCCGTGTGTCAGGTAGAGCACCACGAACATGATCAGGGCTGCGCCGACCACCGCCACCAGCAGCGGTGACCGGCCGGCGCTGATGCCCGGCAACACGAAGGTGAGCAGGATGGCGAAGCTGGCGGCCAGCCCTGCCAGCGCGGCCAGGCCCCGCCACCGGCCGAACGCGACGATCGCGGCGGCGAAGACCACCGCGAGCCATACCAGCGGCTTTCCGCGCTGATGCTCGGCGATGTTCCAGCTGCTGGTGGCGGGATCGGTCGGGTCGGTCAGCTCGACCAGGACGACGTCGTCGCCGACCTCGATCCGCGGAGCGCCGGGCCCGGCGGGGACGGGCGTCTGCACCTGCTGGCCGGCGCTCGGCCCGTCCTCGATCCGTACGTCCACGGTCCCGCACGGCCCGATGGCCGGCGTGCCCGCCGGGTTGGCCGACGGTGGGCAGGGTTCGGTCACCACCCGGGTGACCGTGCCGTGGTGGCGCGGCGCGTCCGTGCCGCCGCCGGTCTGCGGCGCCCCGTCCCGTGGCCAGAGCACCACGGCGGCGACGACGGTGGCCACGAAGAGTGGCACCACCGTCGCGACGAGGATCCGCCGGACCCGGGGTGGGACGGGCGGAGCGGTACGGCTGTGGTCGGAACCCAATGCGAGAACTCCCAACGATCCGGTGCGGGGTACGTGCCGACGGGCCGGTCGGTTCACCTCCGCCGGTCGAACGCGGTGCCGGGCGCATCGGATTGCCGGCTGGCGACCCGGTGATCACACAGGGTGAGCCGTCGGACCGGCCGGTCGGCGGAGGCGCCGCGCCGTGGCGGCGCCGGTGCCCGACTGGGCGGTGGGGTCCGGTAGGCCATCGCCGGAAATGCTAGCCAGCCGGACCGGGTGTCGCAGGTCGTGGCGGAGTGTCGGATGGTCGAACCGCCCGCGCGGCGTCGCCCGGAGCGGCATGTTGGAGTCATGCCCGCGTCCGAGCCCGCCCCTGAGCAGGCCGCCGACCAGAGCCAGCACGCGACGCCGGCCGGCCACGATCAGCACGCCGGCCCGGAGAGGCACGCCGGCCAGGACAAGCACGCTGGCCACGACAAGCACGCCGGCCACGACCCGGCGATGTTCCGCCGCCGGTTCTGGGTCTGCCTGGTGCTCACCCTGCCGGTGGTGCTGACCAGCCACCTGGTGGTGGACGGGCTCGGGCTCCGGTGGGACGTTCCGGGCCGCTCCTGGGTCGGGCCGGTGCTCGGATCGGTGATTTTCCTCTGGGGTGGCTGGCCGTTCCTGGTCGGTGCGGTGCGGGAGATCCGGGACCGGGCGCCGGGAATGATGCTGCTGGTCGCGATGGCGATCACGGTGGCGTACTCGGCGTCGTTGGCCACCAGCCTGGGCGCCTTCGACCTGGACTTCTGGTGGGAGTTGGCCGCGCTGGTCACCATCATGCTGCTCGGGCACTGGCAGGAGATGAAGGCCATCGGGCAGGCCCGGGGGGCGCTGGCGGCGTTGGCCGCGTTGCTGCCCGACGAGGCCGAGCGCGTGGCGGCGGACGGGCAGGCCGAGCCGGTGCCGGTCGGCGCGTTGCGGGTGGGCGACGTGGTGCTTGTCCGGCCCGGGGGTCGGGTGTCGGCGGACGGCCGGATCGTCGATGGCGACGCCGAACTGGACGAGTCGATGATCACCGGTGAATCGCGGCCGGTGGCCCGGTCGACGGGCGAGCGGGTGGTGGCCGGCACGGTCGCCACCGACTCGGCGATCCGGGTCCGGGTCGAGGCGCTGGGTGACGAGACCGCGCTCGCCGGCATTCAGCGCATGGTCGCGCAGGCGCAGCGCTCGGGTGGGCAGGCCCAACTGCTGGCCGACCGGTTCGCCGCCGCGCTGTTCTACGTGGCCGCCGGCACCGCCGTGGTGACGCTGGCGGTCTGGACCGCGCTCGGTGATCCCGACCAGGCGGTGGTCCGTACGGTCACCGTCCTGGTGATCGCCTGCCCGCACGCGCTCGGCCTGGCCATCCCGCTGGTCGTGGCGCTCTCCACCGCCCTGGCGGCGCGGCGCGGGATCCTGGTCAAGGACCAGTTGGCGCTGGAGCGCATGCGGACCGTCGACGCGGTGCTCTTCGACAAGACCGGCACGCTGACCCGGGGTGAGCACGCGGTGAGCGACCTGGTGACGACCCAGGGGCTGGAGCGGGAGGAAGCGCTGCGGATCGCCGCCGGCGTCGAGTCCGACAGCGAGCATCCGCTGGCTCGGGCGATCGTGACGGCGGCCGGGTCCGCCGGCCCGGCGCGTGCCACCGGCTTCCGGTCGCTGCCGGGCCGCGGCGTGCGGGCCACCGTCGACGGTACGGAGTACGCGGTGGGCGGCCCGGCGTTGCTGCGGGATCTGGGCCGAGCGCTCCCGGACGACCTGAAGGCGGCGACCGGCAGATGGTCGGCGCGCGGGGCCGTGGTGCTGTACCTGGTGCGGCTGCCGGGCACCGTGCTCGGGGCGTTCGCGCTCACCGACGAGGTGCGTCCGGAGGCCCGGCAGGCCGTCGCCGAGCTCCGTGCCGAAGGCGTCCGCACCATCGCCATGATCACCGGCGACGCGCGGTCGGTGGCCGAGTCGGTGGCAGCCGATCTCGGTTTCCGGTCGGGGGTGGACGAGGTCTTCGCCGAGGTGCTGCCGGCCGAGAAGGACAGCCGGGTCGCGGAGCTCCAGCGGCGAGGGCTGACCGTGGCGATGGTCGGCGACGGGGTGAACGACGCGCCGGCGCTGGCCCGCTCCGACGTCGGCATCGCGATCGGGGCGGGGACCGACGTGGCGATCGAGTCCGCCGGGGTGGTGCTGGCGTCGTCCGACCCGCGCGGTGTCGGTGCCGTGGTCCGGCTCTCCCGGGCGTCGTACCGCAAGATGCGGCAGAACCTGGCCTGGGCCGCCGGCTACAACGTGGTGGCGTTGCCCCTGGCGGCCGGGGTGCTCGCCTGGGCCGGGGTGGCGTTGAGCCCGGCGGTGGCGGCGGTGCTGATGTCGGCGTCCACCATCGTGGTGGCGCTCAACGCCCAGTTGCTCCGCCGGGTACGCCTCGACGCGGAGCCCGACTGACCGGCTCAGCCGCGTTTCATGAGTCGGCCGACGGCCGCCATCATCTCGGTGGCCATCTCGTCGGCCCGGCCCTCGGCCGCCCCCTCGTGCATGCAGTGCCGGGCGTGCCCGTCGAGCAGGCCCAGGGCCACCTTGTCGAGCGCGGCCTGGATCGCGGAGATCTGGGTGAGGACGTCGATGCAGTAACGGTCGTCGTCGACCATCTTCTCGATGCCCCGGACCTGCCCCTCGACGCGGCGGAGCCGCGCGAGCAGCTGGTCCTTGCTGGCGGTGTAGCCGCGGATCGGCGTGGGTGCGGTCATGGCGACGAGGATAGCGTACCCCTGGGGGGTATAGGCTGGCAGGCGACGAAGGGAGAGATTCGATGGTCGACACGACGTTCCAGGTGCGGGGCATGACCTGCGGGCACTGCGTCAGCGCGGTCAGCGCCGAGGTGGGCGCCATCGCCGGGGTGCGCGACGTGCAGGTGGATCTCGCCACCGGCCGGGTCACCGTCACCAGCGAGCAACCCGTGGACGCGGAGTCCGTCCGGGCGGCGGTCGACGAGGCCGGTTACGACCTCGTCGAGGCGTGAGCGGGAAGCCCGGGATGAACACGGTGACCAGAATGGGCGGGTTCGCCCTCGGTCTCGCGGCGGTCTTCGGCGCGGCGTACGGGATCGGCCGGGTGGTCGACCCGGCCGCCCCGGTCGCCGAGAGTCGGCCCGACGGCGGCGTCGCCCACAGCTCGGGCCCCACCGCGCGCGACGAGGTGACCGACCGGACTCCCGGCGGTCTGCTCGTCTCCGACCGTGGCTACACGCTCGTTCCGGTCGCCGCTCCGGCCGGTGAGTTCGCCTTCCGGATCGGCGGGCCGGACGGCCGCCCGGTGATTGGGTACGACGTGGCACACGACAAGCGGATGCACCTGATCGTCGCCCGGCGGGACCTGTCCGGCTTCCGCCACGTGCACCCCGACCTCGCCCCGGACGGCACCTGGCGGGTCGACACCCCGCTGGACGGCCCGGGGCAGTGGCGGGCGTTCGCCGACTTCACGCCGACCGGGGGCGAGGCGCTGACCCTCGGGGTGGACGTGACCGTCCCCGGTGAGCTGACCGAACGGCCGCTGCCCGCCCCGGCCACCAGCACCACGGTCGACGGCTACACCGTCACCCTGGCCGGCGTGCCGCAGCCCGGCCGCACCTCGTCACTCACCCTGAGCGTCAGCCGCGACGGGCGACCGGTCACCGACCTGGAGCCCTACCTGGGCGCGTACGGGCACCTGGTGGCGCTGCGCCGGGGCGATCTCGCGTACCTGCACGTACACCCGGACGGAACACCCGGCGACGGGCGCACCCGGCCCGGTCCGGAGGTCACCTTCCTCGCCGAGGTGCCCTCGGCCGGCAGCTACCGGCTCTACCTCGACTTCCGGCACGGCGGGCGGGTGCACACCGCCGAGTTCACCGTCGTCGCCGGCACCGCCACGACCGGGGGCGACCCCACTCCGAGCGGGCCGGCGCCGACCGAGCACGGCACCCCCGGCCACGGGCACAACTGACGGGACCAGACGATGACCACCACCAGCAGACCACTGCCCGAGGCGCCGAACCGGATCGAGCTGGCCATCGGGGGAATGACCTGCGCCGCCTGCGCCGCCCGGATCGAGAAGAAGCTGAACCGGATGGACGGGGTGAGCGCCACCGTCAACTACGCCACCGAGAAGGCCACCGTCCGGTACGTCGACAGCGTCACCCCGGACGACCTGATCGACACGGTGCAGAAGACCGGCTACACGGCGGCCCTGCCGGCACCGCCGACGACCGAACAGCCGGTCGACCCGCTGCGGGGTCCGCGTACCCGTCTGTGGGTGTCGGCGGTGCTCAGCGTGCCGGTGGTCCTGCTGGCCATGGTGCCGCCCTGGCAGTTCGACTACTGGCAGTGGCTCTCGCTGACCCTCGCCGCCCCGGTGGTGGTCTGGGGCGGGCTGCCGTTCCACCGGGCCGCGTGGACCAACCTGCGGCACGGCGCCGCGACCATGGACACCCTGGTCTCGCTGGGCACCCTGGCCGCGTTCGGCTGGTCGCTCTGGGCGCTCTTCCTGGGCGACGCCGGCATGCCCGGGATGACGCATCCCTTCCGCTTCGCCATCACCCGCACCGACGGCGCCGGCAACATCTACCTGGAGGCGGCTGCCGGGGTGACCGTGTTCATCCTGGCCGGCCGCTACTTCGAGGCCCGATCCAAGCGGACCGCCGGGGCGGCCCTGCGCGCCCTTCTCGAACTCGGCGCCCGGGACGTGGCGGTGCTGCGCGACGGGGTGGAGACCCGAATCCCGGTGGACCGGCTCGTCGTCGGTGACCGGTTCGTGGTCCGCCCCGGCGAGAAGATCGCCACCGACGGGGTCGTCGACGAGGGCACGTCCGCCGTCGACGCCAGCATGCTGACCGGCGAGTCGGTGCCGGTCGAGGTCGGCCCGGGCGACGGCGTGGTCGGCGCCACGATCAACGCGGGCGGCCGGCTGGTCGTCACCGCCACCCGGGTCGGCGCGGACACCCAGCTCGCCCGGATGGCCGACCTCGTCGAGCAGGCGCAGAGCGGCAAGGCGGCCGTGCAGCGGCTGGCCGACCGGATCTCCGGTGTCTTCGTGCCGATCGTCATCACCCTCGCGGTGGGCACCCTCGGCTGGTGGCTCGGCACCGGAGCCGGTCCGACCACCGCGTTCACCGCCGCGGTGGCCGTGCTGATCATCGCCTGCCCGTGTGCCCTCGGCCTGGCCACGCCGACCGCGCTGCTGGTCGGCACCGGTCGCGGCGCCCAGCTCGGCGTGCTGATCAAGGGACCGGAGGTGCTGGAGTCCACCCGTCGCGTCGACACCGTCGTGCTGGACAAGACCGGAACCGTGACGACCGGCCGGATGACCCTGGTGGACGTCGTGCCGGCGAGCGGCGAGGACCGCGCCGAGCTGCTCCGGCTCGCCGGGGCCGTGGAGGCCGCCTCCGAGCACCCGATCGCCCGGGCCGTCGCCGCGGGCGCCGCCGAGGCCGGAGCGCTGCCCCCGGTTACCGGCTTCGCCAACCTCGAAGGGCTGGGCGTCACCGGCACGGTCGACGGTCGGACCGTGCTGGTCGGCCGGCTCCGGCTGCTGCGCGAGCGCGGTGTCGACGTACCGCCGGAGGTCGATCTGGCCGTGCGTGACGCGGAGGCCGCCGGGCGTACGGCGATCGTCGCCGGCTGGGACGGACGGGCGCGGGGCGTGCTCGCGGTCGCCGACGTGGTCCGGCCGACCAGCCGGACGGCCGTGGCCCGGCTGCGCGCCCTGGGGCTCACCCCGGTCCTGCTGACCGGGGACAACCCCACCGTGGCCGGGGCGGTCGCCGCCGAGGTGGGCATCGACGAGGTGATCGCCGAGGTGCTGCCCGCCGGCAAGGTCGACGTCGTCCGGCGGCTCCAGGCGCAGGGGCGGTCGGTGGCGATGGTCGGCGACGGGGTGAACGACGCGC
Source organism: Micromonospora sp. NPDC005197 (assembly GCF_040608295.1). Taxonomy (NCBI): domain Bacteria; kingdom Bacillati; phylum Actinomycetota; class Actinomycetes; order Micromonosporales; family Micromonosporaceae; genus Micromonospora; species Micromonospora sp. NPDC005197. Next base: position 22,127 of record NZ_JBEXHY010000012.1, read on the forward strand.
CGGCGTTGGCCCAGGCAGATCTGGGGCTGGCGATGGGCACCGGCACCGACGTGGCGATCGAGGCGTCCGATCTCACCCTCGTCCGGGGCGACCTGGATGCGGCGGTGGACGCCATCCGGCTGTCCCGGCGCACGCTCGCCATCATCCGGGGCAACCTGTTCTGGGCCTTCGGCTACAACGTGGCGGCGCTGCCGCTGGCCGCCGCCGGCCTGCTCAACCCGATGATCGCCGGTGCCACCATGGCGCTGTCCTCGGTCTTCGTGGTGGCCAACAGCCTGCGTCTGCGCCGGTTCCGTTCGGCCGCCGATCGCGGATTGTGACGGCGGTGATGGTTGGGCGGTGGACTGCGGGGGTATTGCTGAGGTCGTAGCGACGCTCGCAATGGAGGTTGGCACATGGGTATCGATGACAAGATCAACAACGCCAGCGAGGACGCGGCCGGCAAGCTCAAGGAAGGCGCCGGTCGGGCCACCGACAACGAGCAGCTCGAGGCCGAGGGGCGCGCAGACCAGTCCACGGCCAAGCTCAAGCAGGCGGGCGAGAAGATCAAGGACGCTTTCAAGAGCTGACGTACGACGTAACCCGCACGCCGGGCCGGTGATCATTCACCGGCCCGGCGTGCTGTGTGTCCGGGCCCGTGAACCCTGAGATCCCCCCTGTGACGGCCGGCCCGCCAGCCGGGCGGCTCTCAGCTCCAGGTAGCGCTGCTCGGGCAGGCTCGTCGTGCCGCGTGCCGCCGCCAGGTACGCCTCCCGTGCCGCGCCCGGCTCCCCGGCCAGCTCCAGCAGGTGCGCCCGGACCGCGGCGAGCCGGTGGTGCCCGGCCATCCGCTCGTCGGCGTGAAGCGGGGTGAGCAGGGCGAGCCCCGCCCGCGGCCCGTCCACCATGGCCACGGCCACCGCCTGGTTGAGCGTGACCATCGGGTTCGGAGCGATCCGGGCCAGCAGCCGGTAGAGCGCCACGATCTGCGGCCAGTCCGTCTCCGCCGCCGTCGGCGCCTCGGCGTGCACCGCCGCGATCGCCGCCTGGAGCTGGTACGGGCCGGGCGGCGACCAGGTCAGCGCCTCGGTGACCAGGGCGACTCCCTCCGCGATGGCTCCGCCGTCCCATCGGGTGCGGTCCTGCTCGGTCAGCGGCACCAACTCGCCGTCCTCGCCGACCCGGGCCGCCCGGTGCGCGTCGGTGAGCAGCATCAGCGCCAGCAGCCCGGTCACCTCACCGTCGTCGGGCAGCAGCCCGTGCAGGACGCGGGCCAGCCGGATCGCCTCGCCGGTCAGCTCGGCCCGTCGCAGGTCCGGTCCGCTGGACGCGGTGTACCCCTCGTTGAAGATCAGGTAGAGCACCCGGAGCACGGTCCGCAGCCGCTCGCCGCGCTCACCCGGCCCGGGCATCAGGAACCGGGCCCCGGCGGCCTCGATCCGCTGCTTGGCCCGCCGGATCCGCTGGCTCATCGTCGCCTCGGGCAGCAGGTGTGCCCGGGCGATCTGGGCGGTGCTGAGCCCGCCGACCGCCCGCAGGGTCAGCGCCACCTGCGCCGAGGGCGCCAGCGCCGGATGGCAGCAGAGGAAGAGCAGGGTGAGGGTGTCGTCCGCGTCCACCACTGCCGGCTCCGCGTCGGCCGCCGGCGCCACCTGGGCGTACGCCGGCTCGCGCAGCGCCACCGCCACCTCGCGGTCCCGGCGGGCGCTCTCGCTGCGCCACTCGTCGGTGAGCCGGCGGGTGGCCACGGTGAGCAACCATGCGCGCGGGTTGTCCGGTACGCCCTGCCCGGGCCACTGCGTCGCGGCGGCGAGCAACGCCTCCTGGACCGCGTCCTCGCACCTGTCGAACTGGCCGTGCCGGCGGACCAGCAGGCCGAGGACCTGCGGCGCGAGCGTGCGCAGCAGATCCTCGACCGTCCGGTCGTCGGTCACATCTCCGTCCCGGCCTGCTCCATGATCGGGCGGACCTCCATCGCCCCGCCGAAGCGCACGTCCGGCCACCGGGCGGCGATCTCGGCGGCCCGCTGCGGGCTGTCGCAGTCGACGGTCAGGTAGCCGGCGAACTGCTCCTTGCTCTCCATGAACGGCCCGTCGACGATTTCCGGGTGACCGCCGGCGAGCCGGACCGTCTGCGTCTGCGACGGGTTGGCCAGCGCCTGGCCGTCGACCAGCTCGCCGCTCTCGGTCAGCTCCTTTATGATCTCGTCCACCTCGCCGAACAGGGCGTTACGGTCCTCTTCGGTCAACTCCTCGGTGAAGCCGGGCCGGTTCCAGATCAGCAGCATGTACTTCACGGCGATGCTCCTCGCTTGGCTGGCCGCCTCCCGGTTTGGGCGCGGCTCACCGGAGGGTCGGAGCCGAGACCCCGTTCCCTACCGCGTACCGAAGAAAATCGCAGAAAGACTCTCCGGCGGTGGTCCCACGCCGTGCGGATCAGGGTCGGCCCGGCACCTGTCGAGGCCGCTGGCCGCCGCCGAGGTCGAGCGCGGCACGGTCGGCGGCCGAGGTGCCGGACGACCAGCCCTCGGCGTCGCGGACGCTGAGCCGGTGTCGGGTGACGCCCGGAAAGAGGGCGCCCAGCCGCTCCTGGACCGCCTCGCCACGGGCGGCGAGCACCGGTAGCAGACGCTCCGGCCCGGCCGTCTCGGCAGCCGCCTGGTCGGCCGCCTCGGTGGCCGCGCGCAGCCGCTCACCGATCCGCAGCGCGAACGCGTTGAGGAAGGACTCGTCCCACACCTTCGTCCGCCGGCCCGACCCCGGCCGGCGCTCGGTGCGCCCGCGCAGCATCGCGGCGGTGGCCTGCACCAGCAGCGAGGTGTAGAGCAGCTCCACCGCCACGAGGTCCGCCGGCCACCCCAGCACGGTGGTGAAACCGAGGTCGTCGGACCAGACCGCCTCGCACCGGTTCGCCGCCGCCACCTCCTGCACCAGCAGCGCCTTCGCCCCGGCGTACGGGGTCTCGGTGCCCAGCCGGACCCCGCCCGGCACATCGCCGGGCTCCGCCCCGGCGGCCAGCAACGCCTCGTCGATGCTGTGCCGGGCGATCAGCTCCTGCGCCTTCCCCGTCAACGCCTCCGCCTCGGCCGGGAAGGTGGTCGACTCGGCCTTCGCGAGCAGCGCGCGTACCCGGTCCAGCATCGGCGACCCGCTGCGGACCGTACCGGCGGTGCGGGGGATCGTCGCCCCGGTCGAGCCGGGCGGCGGGCGTAGCACCGCGATCGGCGGCAGGCTCTCCACCAGCGCGAGCACGTCGACCGCGGCGCGGAGAGCGTCGGCCCGGTCCAGTCCCTCCGCGGCGGTCCAGGCGGCCAGCAGGTCGTCGCCGTCGTCCCGGCCCTCGGCGGCCAGAGCACGTAGCTGGTCGTCCCACCAGTCGGGGACCGGCCCGGCCTGCTCGCGTCGCTGAGCGGCCAGCGCGTCCCGGACCAGCCGGGCCGCCCGTGCGTCGAGCCGCCGCGCGGTGATCCGGTGCACGTCGACCGGCTGCCAGCCGCGTGGCCAGAGCTGCCCGAGGCCACGGACCAGCCGACGCCGCAGGGCCGCGTCCACCGCCGTGGCGCCGTCCGCCGCGCCGGTGCCGACCATCAGCCGGTCCAGCTGCCGTTCGGCCTGTCGTACGTCGGTGCCGCGCACCGCCGCGAGCGCGTCGGCGACGAGTTCGTCCGCGTCCGGCACAGGCACCTCCTTCGGTCTCCGCTGCCGGCGAGGCATCCGGCCGCCCCACCCAATGATCATGCCGGCACGGCTTCGGCGGGCATGACTCGGCCAGTTTGGGGTAGTTCGGCGGTGACCCGGGCGGATGCGAGGTGTGTGGTGGTCGGTTCGAGCCTGCCGCGGGGGCGTCCCGTCGCCGCGCCGGACCGCCGGTCGTCCACGCTCGCGGGCGTCCTGATCGGGGTCGCGATCATGGCCGCCGTGGACGAGATCGTCTTCCACCAGTTGCTGGCCTGGCACCACTTCTACGACCGGTCCACCCCGTCGGTGGCGCTGCTCTCGGACGGGCTGCTGCACGCCGCTGAGGTGATCGCCCTGGTCGGTGGGTTCTTCTGGTTCGCCGATCTGCGCCGACGGCTGGCCCTGTCACCCCGGCTGGTCTGGGGTGGCTTCCTGCTCGGCGCCGGAGGATTCCAGCTCTTCGACGGGCTGGTCGACCACAAGGTGCTCCGGGTGCACCAGATCCGCTACGGCGTCCACCTGGTGCCGTACGACGTGGTGTGGAACGTGGGCGGCGCGGTCCTGCTGCTGGCCGGCGCGGCGCTGGTCTGGCGGACGCGGTCCCGCCGACCGGATGACGGCCCCCGGTGACGGCAGTCGCTCCGGGCCCGGCGGCGGTGGTGCCATGGGCGCACGGGGGCCACCCGGCGGACGGGCCGGGCTGGTTGCCGCTGCTCCCGGTCGCGGTGCTGGCCGTCGGCTACCTGCTGGCCGCCGTACGCGACCCGCGAGGCTGGGACCATCGGCGTACTCTCGCCTGGCTGGCCGGCTGCACCGTGCTGGCGGTCGCGGTCGGGCCGCTGGCCCACCTCTCGGACGACCCGCGCGGGCACATGGCGCAGCACCTGCTGCTCGGCATGTTGGCACCGCTCGGGCTGGTCCTCGGCGCCCCGGTGACGCTGCTGCTGCACGTCGCGCCCACCTCGACGCGTCGGCGGGTGGGCCGGCTGCTGCGCGCCCGCGCGCTGCACCTGATCGCCCACCCGGTCACCGCCGCGCTGCTGAGCACGGGTGGGCTGGCGCTGGTGCTGCTCACCCCGCTGTACGCGACGGCGGAACGCCAGCCAGCCCTGCACCACGGCGTACACCTGCACTACCTGGGCGCGGGCTACCTGTTCGCCTGGTCGCTGGCCGGGCCGGACCCCGCGCCCCGCCGCCCCGGGCTGGCCGTGCGGGTCGGCGCGCTGCTCGGCGCGTCGGCTGGCCACGCCGCGCTCGCCAAGTACCTCTACGCGCAGGCCGGCACCCTGCCCCCGGGGCTGACCGACCCGGACGCCGCGGCGTTCGGATCGGCCGCCCACCTCATGTACTACGGCGGCGACGTCGCGGAGCTGCTGCTGGCGGTGGCACTCTTCGCAACCTGGTACCACCGCTCCCGCCCACCCCTGGTGAACAGGAGTTTCGCGTCACGACACCGCGATGCCGTGACGCGAACCTCTTGATCAACTCTGTGCGGGCGGGGCCGCCAGGGCGGCGGAGAGCCGCCGGAAGAACGCGCGGATGTCGTCCTCGCTGTGGTGCGTCTCGGCCTGGTCGTTCAGCGGGCCCGAGTAGAGCAGCGCCTGCTCCAGCGCGTCCCGCGTCTCGGCCCGGCCACCCGGGTAGAGCCCGGCGGCCACCCCGTCGGCGACCCGGGTCACCACCGAATCGTCGAGCGACCTGTCGAACTGGACCCCGTAGAGGATCCCGTTGACGTGGCCCTTCCAACTGTCCGTACCCATGCTCGTCGACTCCCCTAGAAGATCCGGCCGCCATCCCAGCCCAGAATCGGAACCCCGTTGACGCCGTTGCGCTTGAACTCGGCGTCGAGATTGGCCATGTGGCTGGGGTCGGGCTGGTAATGACCGCTGCGCGCCGTGGCGTACTGGACCCTACCGTCCTTGACGACCAGCTCGCCGGCCGCGGCGACCGGGTTTCCGTTGCCCAGAGTGGAGTGGTGGAAGTCGCCGACCTTCTGGTAGTTGGACGCGTAGAGGTTGCCGTTGCGGTCCATCACGAAGATCGCTTGACCGTTTCCGCTGAATACGGTCTGCGCGCTCGACGTGTCGAACGGCTCGCCGTTGCGCGCGCTGCGCAGCACGCCGTTGCTGTCGAAGAAGACCCGGTGCTGTTCCAGCTCCTCGGGGCTGAGCCGGCGCACGGCCGTCGGAAAGTGCCCTCCGGGCAGATGCTCGTTGCGGTACTTGTCGAGCATCGGCTTGGTGTTGGAGTAGCGCGGGGTGGTGTGCGGGCCGGGCACGCCGGGCCGCTTCGGGCCGCCGCGCTTCGCGCCCTTTCGGGTGAAGCGGCGCAGCAGTGTCTTCGCGCGCTTCAACAACTGCGGGATGATCTCCTTGACGACCTTCTCGATGACCTCCTTGATGACCCGCTGGATCGCCATCCGGGCCAGGCCGATCGAGACGGGGATCTGGGCCAGCGAGGCGCCGAAGCTGGGTGCCGCCGCCGCCAACGCGATCGCCACCTGAATGACCAGGATCGTCAACTGGACGATCACGATGATCTTCTGCGTCAGGGTGATGATGGCCATCACCAGCAACGCCATGCCGATCAGCTCGGCCGCCTGCGCGCCGTCCTCCATGCGGCGCGGCGCACCCTCCTCGTCCTGCCACGCCTGCTCGAACGCCCGGATGTCGTCGCCGCTGTTGGTCGTGCTGACCTGCGCCGCGCCCGCCTGGGCCTCCCCGACCGCCGTCTGCAGCCGGCCGGCGAACGCGAACCACATCTGGGACGCCTCGAACAGCAACTCCTCGTCGGCTGTCGGCCAGGTGAAGCCGACCCAGCCCAGCGCCTCGGCGAGCTCAGGAGGAAGCTGCATACCCACTGGGCAGCTCCATCCTCGTGAAGAGTTCCGCGTTGGCGAGGTCGGTCGCCTCGTGCGCGTCGGCACCGAGGTCGAGGTTCTCGGCGGCCTCCAACAACTGGTCGGCCATCGACCGGTACACGTCGAGCGCATGCGTCAGGACCTCGACGTACACGGCCCCGAAGAGGGAGCCCGCCTCGTCGGCGCCCCAGGGATTACCCGCTCCGTTCACCGTCGACTCGAGACCGCTGACCGCCTCGCCGAGCTGCTGGCCGGTTGTCGCGATCGACGCGGCTGCGGCGTGCAGAGCGTCGACGTCCACCTGAATTCCGTCGGACATGGCTCAGCGACGATCCATCCGGCGGGTGGCCGCGTCCAGGTCACCGATCATCTGTTGGAAGCCACGGAACGCCTGCTCGGAGACCCGTTCGAGCTGCTGGGTGAGGGCCGTGCTGTCGACCTGGGCCCCGGCCGTCAGGTCGGCCCGGCGGGCGCGCTCGTCGGCCTGTGCCGCCTGGACCGCCTCCAGGACGTACTCGGCGATCGTGCTCGTGCCGGCCCGGGACAGGCTCGGGTCGATCACCAGCGTCTGCAGGGCGCCGAACGCGGAGACCTCCGCCTCGACGAGACCGTCACCGCCGGTGCCCCGCCCTACCATCTGCTCGGCGTCCGGCGCGGGCCCGTCGCCGTCACCCGGCTGCGCCGTGACAGCACCCGTTGCCTGGCTCAGCAGGCGCATCGCCTCTTCGAGCGAGCTGCTCAGGCCGGACGGATCAATCCCGCTCGCCATGCACGTCCCCCCACGTCCGCAGTCCACCGTCGGTGCACGACCGTATCAATGCGGCACCCGCACGGCTGCCCCGGAAGTCGGCTGTGGATCACTCCCAGGTGGACAGAATGTCCTCGACCGGCGCGACGTCGCGCCCCGGATCGGGCGCCGGGGCGGGCGGGCCAGCCGGCGTACGGTCGAAGCGGGGTGCCGGCGCCGGTTGGATCTCGCCGTCGACCTCGACGAACGTCCCCCGGGCCGCGTTGTGCGGGTGCCGGTGCGCCTCATTCGGGGCCAGCACGGGGGCGACGCAGGCGTCCAGGTCGGCGAAGACCGCCGTCCACTCGTCCCGGGTCCGCTCGGCGAACCGTTCGGTGAACCGCCTCCGCAGCTCGTCCCAGCCGCTCGGGTCGTACTGGTCGGGCAGCTCCGCCTCGTCGGCCAGGCCGAGACCTGCCAGCAGTACGGCGTAGAAGGCCGGCTCCAGCGCCCCGACGGCCATGAAGCCGCCATCGGCGGTGGCGTACGTGTCGTAGAAGGGCGCTCCTCCGTCGAGCAGGTTCCGCCCGCGCGGGGCGGCCCACAGGCCGGTGCCGAGCAGCCCGTGCAGGAACGAGGTGAGCAGCGCCGATCCGTCCACCATGGCCGCGTCGACGACCTGGCCGACGCCGGAGCGTTCCCGCTCCAGCAGCGCCGCCAGCACACCTACGGCCAGCAACATGCCGCCGCCGGCGAAGTCACCGATCAGGTTCAGCGGCGCGTGTGGGCGTGCGTCGGCTCGACCCAGTGGCTCCAGCGCCCCGGCGACCGCGATGTAGTCGATGTCGTGGCCGGCCCGAGCCGCCAGCGGGCCGTCCTGGCCCCAGCCGGTCATCCGCGCGTACACCAGCCGGGGGTTGCGGGCCTGGCAGACGTCCGGGCCGAAGCCGAGCCGCTCGGCGACCCCCGGCCGGTACGCCTCGACGAGCACGTCCGCCCGTTCGATGAGGCGCAGCAGGTCGGCCACACCGGCCGGGGACTTCAGGTCCAGCGCGGTGACCCGCCGGCCGCGCTGCAACGGTCCACCGGTCGGCGCGGCGAGGCGCCCGTCTCCCGGGCCGCCCGGCCGGTCGACGCGTACCACGTCCGCCCCGAGGTCGGCGAGCACCATGCAGCCGAACGGGGCCGGCGCGAGGCTGGCCAGCTCGACCACCCGCACCCCGGCCAGCGGCCCGCCGCGCGCCGCCGTCACGCGACGCCAACCGGCTCAGCGAGCCGGTCCGCCAGGTCGACGGGAGGCGTGAACCGGTCGCCGTACCGTTCGGCCAGCTCGGCGGCGCGGGCCGCGAAACCGGCCGGGCCGCCCGCGTACTGCCGGACGTAGCGGATCACGCCGCCCGTCCAGGCGGGGAAGCCGATGCCGAAGATCGAGCCGATGTTGGCGTCGGTCTCGGTACGCAGCACCCCCTCGTCGAGGCAGCGCAGCGCGTCCAGCGCCTCGGCGAAGAGCATCCGTTCCTGGAGGTCGGTGAACGGCACCGCCTGGCCGGCGTCGGTGACCAGGTCGGCGAGGCCTGTCCACAATCGACCCCGGACGCCGTCGTCGTAGGAGTAGAAGCCGCGTCCGGCGGCGCGGCCCGGCCGGTCGTACGCGTCGACCAGCTCGTCGACGAGCCGGTGCGCGGGCAGCGGCAGGTACTCCTCGCTGGCCGCCTCGAACTGGCGGCGGATCCGCTGGATCAGGGTGAGGCTCACCTCGTCGGCCAGCGCGAGGGGCCCGGTCGGGTAGCCGGCCTGCAACGCGGCCTGTTCCACCGACGCGGCCGGTACGCCGTCGGCGACCATGCCGACCGCCTCGTCGATGAACCGGCCGATGACGCGGCTGGTGAAGAAGCCCCGGCCGTCGTTGACCACGATCGGGGTCTTGCCGATCCGCCGGCCCAGGTCGAACGCGCGGGCCAGGGCGGCGTCCCCGGTCCGTTCGCCCACCACGATTTCCAGCAGCGGCATCCGGTCCACCGGCGAGAAGAAGTGCATGCCGATGAAGTCGGCCGGCCGGTCCACGCCGGCGGCCAGCTGAGTGATCGGCAGGGTGGAGGTGTTGGAGGCGAGCAGCGCGCCCGGCGCGAGCACCGGCAGCACCTCGGCGAAGACGGCCTGCTTCAGGGCCGGGTCCTCGAAGACCGCCTCGATGACGGCGTCGCAGCCGGCGAGCGCGTCCACCTGGTCGGTGGTGGTGATCCGGTCCAGCACCGCGCGGGCGTCGGCTTCCGTGGCGCGGCCCTTGCGGACCCGGCGGGCCAGCAGTCGTTCGGCGTGCTCCCGGGCCCGCCCCGCGGCCTCCGGCGACACGTCCCGGACCACCACGTCGAGGCCGGCGCTGGCGCAGGCGTACGCGATGCCCGCGCCCATCATGCCGGCGCCGAGCACCGCCACCCGCCGCACCGGCGGGACGTCCACGGCTGGTCGGGCGGCGCCGCCGTTGACGGCCTTGAGGTCGAAGAAGAACGCGCCGATCATGTTCTTGGCGACCTGCCCGGTGAGCAGGCCGATCAGGTGTCGGGTCTCCACAGTGAACGCGGTGTCCAGGTCGACCTGTGCGCCCTCGACGGCGGTGGCCAGGATCGCCTCGGGCGCGGGCAGCCGGGCGCCCTTGAGCTGCTTGCGCAGGGTGGCCGGGAAGGCGGGCAGCTGCGCGGCCAGCGAACGGCTGGCCGGGGTGCCACCGGGCATCCGATAGTCCGGCCGGTCCCACGGCTGCTTCGGGTGCGGGTTGGCAGCGATCCAGGCCCGCGCGCGATCCAGCATCTCCGCCTCGGTGGCGACGACCTCGTCGACGATCCCGGCGGCCAGGGCGTCGGCCGGACGCATCCGCCGGCCGGTGAGCAGCACCGTGGTCAGCGCCCCGGCCAGGCCGAGCATCCGCACCGTCCGGGTGACGCCGCCGGCCCCGGGCAGCAGACCCAGGGTCACCTCGGGCAGCCCGAGCCGCGAGTCGGGCGCGTCCAGCGCGATGCGGTGGTGGCAGGCGAGGGCGATCTCCAGGCCGCCGCCGAGCGCGGAGCCGTTGACCGCCGCGACGACCGGTCGGCCCAGCGTCTCCAGTCGGCGCAGGTCCCGCTTGATGGTGCCGAGCAGGTCCGCCAGCGCGGGCGCGTCGGCGCGGGTGGCGCGGATCATCTCGGGCAGGTCGCCGCCGGCGAAGAACGTCGACTTCGCGCTGGTCACGATGACGCCAGCGAGATCGTCCTCGGCCTCCAGCCGGTCCAGCACCGCGCTCATCGATGCCGCGTACGCCCGGTTCATGGTGTTGGCGGACTGGTCGGGGTCGTCCAGGGTGAGCGTGACGATGCCGTCGGCGCTGCGGTCGTACCGGATGGTGGTGGTCATTGGTCTTGTCCCCCGGGTCAGCAGCGCTCGAGAACGGTGGCGACGCCCATGCCGCCGCCGATGCAGAGGGTCACCACGGCGCGGCGCAGGTCGCGGCGCTCCAACTCGTCCAACGCCGTGCCGAGCAACATGGCTCCGGTGGCGCCCAGCGGGTGGCCGAGAGCGATCGCGCCGCCGTTGACGTTCACGCGGTCCGGGTCGAGGCCCAGGTCGCGGACGTACTTGAGGACCACGGCCGCGAACGCCTCGTTGATCTCGAACAGGTCGATGTCGTCGAGGGTCAGCCCGGCGACGGCGAGCGCCTTGTGGGTGGCCGGGATCGGGCCGGTCAGCATGAGCGTCGGGTCGGCGCCGGTGACGGCCGCGCCGACGATCCGGGCGCGCGGGGTGAGGCCGAGGTCCTGCCCGACCTGCTCCGAACCGATCAGCACCAGCGCCGCGCCGTCCACGATGCCGGACGAGTTACCGGCGTGGTGGACGTGCTCGATGGCCTCCAGCCAGTGGAACTTCTGCAACGCGACCGCGTCGAAGCCCGCGGCCTCGCCCATGGTGGCGAAGGACGGGGTGAGCCGGGCCAGTGCCTCCCGGGTCGTCTCCGGGCGGGGGTGCTCGTCGACCGTCAGGATGTCCAGCCCGTTGCCGTCGCGGACCGGCACGACCGAGCGGGCGAAGTGCCCACCGGCCCACGCCTTGGCGGCCCGCTCCTGTGACCGCAGCGCGTAGCCGTCCACGTCGTCGCGGGTGAACCCCTCCAGGGTGGCGATCAGGTCGGCGCTGACGCCCTGCGGCACGAACGACGTGGCCAGCGCGGTCTGCGGGTCGGTGGCCCAGGCGGCGCCGTCGGAGCCCATCGGCACCCGGGACATCGACTCGACCCCGCCGGCGAGCAGCAGGTGCTCCCAGCCGGAGCGGATGCGCGCGGCGGCGGAGTTGACCGCCTCCAGCCCGGAGGCGCAGAACCGGTTGAGCTGCACCCCGCCCACCTCGTCGGGCAGCCCGGCCAGCAGCGCGGCGGCCCGCGCCAGGTCGCCGCCCTGCTCGCCGACGGGGGTGACGATGCCGAGCAGCAAGTCCTCCAACCGGCCCACGTCCAGGCCGGGGTTGCGCTCGCGCAGCGCGTCGATCAGGCCGACCACCAGCGAGATCGGCTTGACCCCGTGCAGCGCGCCGGTGTCCCGGCCGCGTCCGCGCGGGGTGCGGACCGCGTCATAGACGTACGCCTCAGAGGGCACGGGCGATCAACTCCTTCATGATCTCGTTGGTGCCGCCGTAGATCTTCTGGACGCGGGCGTCGGCGTACATCCGGGCGATCGGGTACTCCGTCGTGTAGCCGTAACCGCCGAACAGTTGCAGGCACCGGTCGATGACCTCGCACTGCCCGTCGGTGAGCCACGACTTCGCCATCGCGGCCGTGGCGACGTCCAGGTCGCCACGGGTGTGCCGGACGATGCAGTCGTCCAGGAAGACCCGGCTGACCCGGGTGCGGGTGGCGCACTCGGCGAGCACCATCCGGGTGTTCTGGTGCCCCATCAGGGTCTTGCCGAAGGCGGTGCGCTCCTTGGCGTACGCCACGGTCAGCTCGACCGCGCGTTCCATCGCGGCCACCGCGCCGACGCCGATGACCAGCCGTTCCTGCGGAAGTTGCTGCATGAGTTGGATGAAGCCCAGCCCCTCGGCACCGCCGAGCAGGTTGGCCGCCGGCACCCGGAACTCGTCGAAGAACAGCTCGGCGGTGTCGTTGGCGTGCAGCCCGATCTTGGACAGCAGCCGGCCCCGGCGGAAGCCCTCCGGGTCGCCGCCCACCTCGCACACCAGCAGCGAGACGCCGGCTGCCCGCTGCTCGGGGTCGGTCTTCACGGCCACCAGAATCAGGTCGGCCAGGCCGCCGTTGGTGATGAACGTCTTCGCGCCGGTGACCAGGTAGTCGTCGCCGTCGCGGACCGCCCGCGTGCGCATCGCCTGGAGGTCCGAGCCGCCGTCGGGCTCGGTCATCGCGATCGCGCCGACCAGCTCACCGCTGCACAGGCCGGGCAGCCACCGTCGCTTCTGCTCCTCGCTGCCGTACGCGACGAGATAGCCCGTCACGATGCCACTGTGGACGGCCAGCCCGAGGCTGCTCTCCCCGGTGTACGCCTGCTCGTGCAGCAGCACTGCCTCGTGGGTGAACCCGCCGCCTCCGCCGCCGTACTCCTCGGGGACCGACAGGCCGAGCAACCCCAGCTCACCGGCACGCCGGTAGTGCTCGCGGTCCGGGTGCCCCTGGGCCAGCAGGCGGTCCGTGTGCGGCAGCACCTCCTTGGTGAAGAAGGTGCGGGCCAGGTCGGCGAGGTCGTCGTGCTCAGGTTCGCGCCAGGGCGAGGGGGAGCCATCGAGCGTCGGCATGTGCACCACCCTCGCGCGCTGTTGGCGGCATGTCAATAAGTCTGGATCAGCAGCCGGGCACAGGCTTCCGGGTCGTCCGCGAAGGGCAGATGTCCGCAGCCCGCCAGCGGCACGTGCCGGGCCGCCGGCAGCGCCGCGCGGGCCCGCCGGGCCTGACTGGGGTACGGCAACACGAGATCGCGCGTACCCCAGGCGACCGTCACGGGGATGTCGTCGAGCGCGCCGGCCGTCCCTCGACGGAGCTGCCATCCGGCGAACGCGGCGCGGGCCACCGCGAAGCCGGGCGCGTCAGCCAGTGCCGCCGCCGAGTCGACGCACTCGTCGGGGTCGAGGTGACCCGGGTGGCCGTAGAACAGGCCGCAGAACGCCACCCGCCCGGCCCGGCTCGCCAGCAGCCGGGGCAGCGCCGGCCGCAGCCCGCCAGCCGCCGACCGGGCTCCGCCGACCGCCAGTTGACACCAGCGTCGCCCGACCGGCCCCCAGAACCCGATGGGCGAGAACGCGGTCACCGAGTGGGCCAGCCCGCGTCGCCCCAACTCCAACGCGATGCCGCCACCGAGCGAGTTGCCGGCAACGGCGGGCCGGCGCACGCCCAGCGCGTCCAGGAACGCGGCGACCCGATCGGCCAGGTGCTCCACCGACCCGGGGGCCGCCTGCGCCAGCGGCTCGGGTGGCGTCGGCGGCTTCGGCGGCTTTGATGGCTCCGACGGCTTCGGTGGCTCGGGCCACGGTGGTGAGGCGCCGAAGCCGGGCAGGTCCAGCGCGATCACGTCGCGGTGTCGGGCCACCTCGTCGAGCACCGGTTCCCACACCTGCCACCGACTACCGATGCCGTGGATGAGCACCAGCGGCGGTCCATCACCACGCCGCGAGTGAGCGAGCCAGTCCGGGTCCCCACGGTGCATCCACCCACCCTCACACGCCGGGGCTCACATTCAATTCCTGCCGATGGGCGAGGATCGTGCCATGAGTGCCACACCGCCGGCTCTGCTCGACGGAGCCCGGGTCACGATGTTCGCCAATCTGGGACGAGAGCAGTCGCCAACCGGTGCGACGCGCCACTCCGTCGGCAACTTCGCTGACGTGGTCGTACGCCTCGCGATCGCCTGCTACGACGGCGATACCGACCGCTACCTCTTCTACTGCAACCGGAAGTGGGAGGTTGTGGCAGACACGTGTCATCCGACGGAGAGGGAGGCCGTCGCCCAGGCGGAGTTCGAGTTCCGGGGCGTGACGTTTCTGCGAGTGCCGCCGAGCGAACCTGGTGACCCGACGGCGTGAGGCGGCCGTCCCGAGCAGATCCGCGGGTGCGTGAAGGTGGCGCCGCGTGACCTACTCCGGCTCGTCGCCATCGGTAGGGCGCGGTGGGCGGTGCTCGGCGATCCACGCCTCCACGTCGGCGCGCAGCCAGACCGTGGTGCCATGCAGCCGTTGAAACGGCGCGGGGAAGGTCGGATAGCGGATGAGCTGACGCATCCGGGTCCGGCTCACGCCGCCGAGCAACTCCTGTAGCTCGTGCGGGCCGACCAGCGGACCCGGGACCTCACCCATCACTCGACGGTAGGGCGATCAGGAATGCCGAATTGCGTCTACCTACTTGCGCAGCCCGTTCGAGTGGGCGAGGGTAGAGCCACGACAAGAAAGATGACGAGAGGGGCTGGCCGATGGATCAGGCGACGGAGTTGGCGTGGCTTCGGGAGCGGGTCGGGGGATTGGAGACGGCGCTGCACTGCGCACGGAGAGAGTTGTTCGATCTCCGTTGTCGGCTGACGTTGATCGGTCGGGTCGTCCAGGACATCGACCGGGTGCAGCGAGCCCCGGGCGTCGCAGTGGGTGCGATCAATGCGGCGCTCTACGCCGAGACGTCCAACCTGCGGCATCTCGGCCGGCACCTGATCCGGCGTCAGCGCGGAATTCAGTGATCACTTGATGCTCAGCAGCTCAGGAACGGCGCTGATAACTGGTGAGCATCAAGTGATCAAGGTGAGGGTGGCGGCTTGCTAGTTGCGGGCCGACTCACGTCGTGCCGAGGCCGCCAGCCGCTCGGCGAGTGCGACGACGCGGTCGCGGAGCTCGTCCGGGCGTTCGATGACGAACGGCAGGTCGAGCGCGGCGAGCACGCCGGGCAACCAGTCGAGGCTCTCTGCCCGGATCTCCACGTCCTGCCAGCCTTCGTCCGCACCCTCTCGCACCTCGGCGATGCTGGCCGGTAGTCGTCTGCGGATCTGCTCGGCTGTTCCTTGTATCCGCAGCGACACCGCATGCTGGTACGGCGCTTGTGCCATCGAGGTGAGAAGGCGCCCGGCCGGATCGTTTCCGGCGGGCGGCTCGAACGAGCCCGGCAGCGGTCTCGCGTCCGCGATGCGGTCGAGTCGAAGGGTGCGGTCCTCGCCGATCTCCGGATCGACCCCGGTGACATACCACCGGCCGGCATGGTTGACCAGCCCGAACGGATGCAGCACGCGGACGCTACGCCTGCCGTCGCCCGAGGTGTAGTGCAGCGAGATCGGCCGGTGATGGCGGACCGCCTCGGCGACGGCGAGTAGTACCTCGGTCTGCGGTGCAGGGAAGTTACCGGGTTCGGCGGTGAAGGCAAGGGACTGGAGTGCGGCGTCCAGCCGGTCCGCGGTCCGCGACGGTAGGACGCGGCGGATCTTCGCGGCGGCTGTTTCGCCCGCCGCGCCTGTTGCCGTCGCCAACCCGGCACGGCGGCCGGCGATCAGGCCGAGTAGGACGGCCAAGGCTTCGTCGTCGCTGAGCATCAGCGGCGGCAGTCGATAGCCGGCGGCGAGCCGATACCCGCCGTAGCGACCGCGCACCGACTCCACCGGCAGGTCCAGGTCGACCAGATGACTCACGTAGCGCCGCACCGTGCGCGGTTCGACACCAAGGCGCTCGGCAAGCTCGGCCATCGTCCGGACGCCGCCGGACTGCAGGAGCTCCAGCAGTGCGAGCACCTGGGCTGTCGGTCGTGCCACGGTCCGAACTTTATCAAAATACTGGACCAAATCTGTCCAGTATTTGCCCTAGCGTGATCTCCACAGACCGGTACCGACCGTACTGAGCAGGGAGAAGACATGGACTTCGTCTCCATCCGCATCATCACCGACGAGATCAACCGCCTGGTCGGCTTCTACGAGAAGATCACCGGCGTGCAGGCGGCCTGGGGCAACGAGGACTTCGCCGAGTTGCGCACCGCCCACGGCACGCTGGCGATCGGCAGCACCCGCACGGTCCCACTGTTCGCGCCAGGCTCCGCCCGCCCGGCCGACAACCACAGCGTCATCATCGAGTTCCTCGTGGAAGACGTGGACGCGCTCTACGAGAGACTGAAAAGCGTGGTGGAGGACTTCGTGAACGAGCCCACGACCATGCCCTGGGGTAACCGAGCCCTGCTCTTCCGCGACCCCGACGGCAACCTGGTCAACTTCTTCACTCCGGTGACCCCCGGGGCGATCGAGAGGTTCCGCCGTTGATCGGTCGGCGCGGCCTCGAGGCCGGCGGCTCCGACAAGGCATGGGGGACGTCGATGCCGAAGCTGGCGGCGTGAGCTGCCGATAGGGTCGGGCAGATGAGTGTCGAGACGGCTCCGCGCCGCCGCAGGTTGGAGCCGGACGCCCGGCGCGGGCAGATCCTGGCCTGCGCGGTCCGGCTGTTCGGCGAGCGGCCGTACGCGGACGTGTCGACCACCGACGTCGCCCGGGAGGCGGGTGTCGCCCGGGGCCTGGTCAACCACTACTTCGGCACCAAGAAGGACCTTTACCTGGAGGTCGTCCGGGTCATGGTGACTATCCCCGAGGTTGCCCTGGAACGACTGCCCAAGGGTGACCTGCGGACCCGGGTCGATGCCAGTGTCACCTGGTTCCTCGACGTGGTGTCCCGGCACAGCACCTCGTGGCTGGCGGCGGTCACCGCCAGGGGGATGGGCGGCGACGCCGACGTGGAACGGGTGCTCGCCGAGGCCGAGGAGGTCGCCGCCGACCGGATGCTCGTCGCCGTCGGGCTGGCCGAGGAGGCCGAGGACCACGAGGAGTTGCGGGGGATGGTCCGGGCGTACTGCGGGCTGGCGACGTCCACCGCCCGGGAGTGGCTCCAGCGCGGGGCGTTGACCCGGCCGCAGGTCCACCTGCTGCTCACCACCACCCTGCTGACCATCGTCGAACAGGTCGTCCCACAGGTCATCGCGGCCAGCGACCCGTCCTGACCGCAGCCGGCGAAGGCTTTTCAGCGACGCCAGAACTGGCGGGGCGCGAACCCCTCGCGGCGCAGCCAGTGCTCGGTGTAGACGATCCGCTCCGCCTCCACGACCACGAGGGTGTCCTCGGGCGGCTCGGACAGCGGTCGCCCCCGCTCGGCGTGCTCGTTCTCCCAGCGGAACGCCGACCGCGAAGCCGAGCGGGTAGTACCGCACCGGCGTGGCCAGCGGCCCGTCCGGACCCGTGGTGGCGAGCACGCACATGTTCTGCGACGACAGTAGGTTGTGAATGCGCTCTTCAAGTCGTTCACGGTCGAGCCGCTTCGCCGGCGTGGGTCCAGCCAGCCACGGATTCGTCAACGGCATGAAACCCTCGCGACCATGGCGAGCACCCTACCCACGTGGCCCCGCCGGGCGGCTACAGGATCGGCGGGGTGCGCTCGCATCGTTGGCGAGCCGCCAACAAGCTGTTACGGTCGGCCGCACCGCCGAGGGAGCCCGCCATGACCGACAGCGCAGCGACCGCCCGACGTCCCGGTCGGGTGCGGGTGGCGATCATCGGCTCCGGGTTCGGCGGGGTGGCGGTGGCCGCCGCGCTGCGCCGCACCGGCGACGCGGATGTGGTGCTGCTGGAGCGGGCCGACCGGATCGGCGGCGTCTGGCGCGACAACACCTACCCGGGCTGCGCCTGCGACATCCCGGCGCCGCTCTACTCGTACTCCTTCGCGCTGAACCCGGACTGGTCGCGGCGCTTCCCGCCGCACTCGGAGATCCTGGATTACCTGCACCGCTGCGTGACCGAGCTGGGGCTTACCGACAGCGTGCGGTTGCGTACCGAGGTCACCGACGCGTCGTGGGACGAGGCCGGCGCGTGCTGGCGGCTGCGTACCGCCGATGGCGCCGAACTGACGGCGGACGTCCTGGTCCCGGCGGTCGGGCAGCTCTCGCGGCCGGTGGTGCCGACGCTCCCGGGCGCGCAGCGGTTCGCCGGGCCGGCGATGCACACGGCCCGGTGGGACCCGACGGTACGACTGGACGGCGCCCGGGTGGCGGTGATCGGCACCGGCGCCAGCGCGGTGCAGTTGGTGCCGGCCATCGCGGGCCGGGCGGCCCGGGTCACCGTCTTTCAGCGCACTCCGCCCTGGACGCTGCCCAAGCCGGACCGCCGGCACGGGCGACTGGGCCGGGCGCTCTACCGGCGGGTGCCGGCGCTGATGCGGGTGCCCCGGGCGGCGTTCTGGTCGGTCACCGTGCTCACCGGGCTGGCGGTGACCGGCAACCGGGTCGCCGCGGCGGTGCTGCGGGGTGTGTCGCGGGCGCAGCGGTGGTGGCAGGTACGCGACCCGGAGCTGCGCGCCCGCGTCACGCCGGTCGAGCCGATGGGCTGCAAGCGGGTGTTGTTCACCAACGACTGGCTGCCCGCCCTCGGTCGGGATGACGTCGAGCTGGTCACCGAGGCGATCGTCGAGGTGACCGAGGACGGTATCCGCACCGCCGACGGCCGGGCCCACCCCTGCGACGTGCTGGTCTACGGCACCGGCTTCGCGGCCACCGACTTCCTGGTGCCGATCCGGGTCACCGGACGCGCCGGCCGTCAGCTCAGCGAGGAGTGGCGCGACGGCGCGTACGCGTACCTCGGGATGGCAGTGCCCGGGTTTCCCAACCTCTTCCTCATGTACGGCCCGAACACGAACACCGGCAACACGTCGGTGATCTACTTCCATGAGGCGCAGGCCCGGCACATCGCGCAGGCGGTGCGCCTGCTCGCCGCCGGTGGCGAACCTCTGGAGGTACGCCCCGAGGTGGCCGCCGACTACGACGCGGAGCTGCAACGCCGGCTCGCCGCAAGCGTGTGGACCGCCTGCCGGAGCTGGTACCGCACGGCCACCGGCCGGATCGTCACCAACTGGCCGGGGATGGCCGCCGAGTACCGCCGCCGTACCGCCCGGCTGGATCCGGCCGACTACGGCCGCGTGACGTGATCGATGCTCAGGCGGCGCGGCGGCCGGCCTGCGCTGTCGGGGCGGCGTAGCGGTCGGCGGCCTGCGCGGGGTACGCCCCGGAGTGCACCACCCGCAGTGGCCGTTCGGTCTCGTCCGCGCCGAACCTCCAGCGCGACGGCGTCGGCTGACGCTGTGGCGCGGGTCCGCCGGGGCGCAGCCCGGGCCGGGACAGCAGGGCGGTGATCAGGTAGCCGACCACCAGGAACCCGTGGCTGACCAGGCGTTCCCCCTCCACCGAGCCGGTGGCGAGGTCGTTGACCGAGAGCAGCAGGAGCGTGCCGACGAACGCGCTGAGCATCGGCAGGAGACCCGCCGGAGGGCTGCGGCGTACCGCCACGAAGAGGAAGCCGGCCCCGACCGCCACGTTCCAGGCGGCCGACTCGTGCCACAGGTGCTGGCCGGCGGCGTGCACGTGGTCCGCGCTCGCTCCCCGGCCCACCTGGGCCAGGCCGAGCACGAGCTGGACCGCGCCGAGCAGCCCGAGCGCCGCGCGCAGCCCGACGACCAACCCGGCGCGGCCGGGCAGGCGGGGTCGCCAGCGCGACCGGCCAGCCGGCGGCGTGTCACCGGCGTCGGCAACCGCGTCGCCAGCGGCGCTGCCACCGACGGCGGCCAGGATCGCGTCGGTCCGGTCGGGCACCTCGGTGACCAATCGGGTACGAACGCGGCGCGTCACCGCGACCGCCGCCGCGAACCAGGCCCGGCACTGGGCGCACTCGTCCAGGTGCCCCTGCGCCGCCGCCCCTTCGGCGGCGGTCTCCTCCCCGTCCAACTGCGCGGACAGGACCTCCCGCCACTGCTCACACCCCATGTGTGGGTAGTCGGTCCGCAGGCCGCTCCGGTTCCCGGCGACCGTCACGCGTTGTGGAATACTCGCCGGATCATGACGCGCTACGGCCTGCTGATCCTGCCCGCCACCAACCGGGTGTACGCCCGCTCCGCCATCGACCTCACCCGGGCCGAGCTGGAGATCTTCGGCCGGTCGGCGCTCGACGGCCGGATCGGCGAGCTGGACACGGAGGTCGTCGGCGGGGCGACCTACGTCACGTTCGCCGGTGACGGGCTGACCGAACGGGACCTGGCCGTCCTGGGCAACCTCTCCGCCGGGTACGCGCTGTTCGAGATCGTCGGCGACCTGCTGCGCCCGGTCGAGTGGAGCCGGCTGGACCGCTACGACGACGATCTGCTCACCATCCAGAAGTACCCCGGCAAGACCAACGAGCAGTTCACCAAGCTGCTGCTCAACGTCACCCTGCTCGCGTCGGACTGGGCCGGCGAGCTGACCAGCCGCCGGTTCCGGGTGCTCGACCCCCTCTGCGGTCGCGGCACCACCCTCAACCAGGCGCTGATGTACGGCTTCGACGCCGCCGGGATCGAGCGCGACCAGAAGGACGTCGAGGCGTACCGCGCGTTCGTCACGACCTGGCTGAAGCAGAAGCGGGTCAAGCACCGGGTGCTGGAGTCGGGGCCGGTGCGGCGGGAGCGCAAGGTGGTCGGCCGGCGGGTGCGCATCGAGTTGGCGCCGACCCGCGAGGAGCACAAGGCGGGCCGTACGCAGCTGCTCGACGTCGTCAACGCCGACACCACCCGCGCGGGGGAGTTCTTCCGACCGGAGACCGTCGACCTGGTGGTCGCCGACGCGCCGTACGGCGTGCAGCACGGCAGCCGTACCGCCGATCAGGGTCTGACGCGTGACCCGCTGGCGCTGCTCGCGGACGCCGCGCCGGTCTGGGCGCGGCTGCTGCGCCCCGGCGGGGCGCTGGGCATCTCCTGGAACACCCACGTCGCCAGCCGCGACGACGCGGCGGCGGCACTGGCCGACGCCGGCCTGACAGTTGTCGACGCGGAGCCCTACCGCGCGCTGCGGCACCGGGTGGACCAGTCGATCATGCGCGACGTGCTGGTGGCCCGCCGCCCGGCCTGACCGGCCGCCCATCCCCTTCGGGCCCTTTGCTCTGCTTCAACCGGCGCAACAGTGTCGGTGCCTCGCTGTCGCCTCCGTTGAAGCAGAGCAAAGGGTGGACAGCCACCCCTCGTCTCCCCGGCTGACGCGCCTCTGTGCCGCATTTCACCTGTTCATGGGCAGGTGTGAAAACCGCGTCAAGAAAAGGTTCGCCGCCGTCATGGTCGCGTTATGACCCCTGCCGTCCGGCGGGTGGTGGGGCTTTGATTGCCCGGCGCGACCGGAAGGCGGTCGCGACGAACCTTTCCGGTTAGAGGAGTCAGCGTGTCTGACGTGGTGTTCGTGGTCCTCACGGTGGCGCTGTTCGCAGTGCTCGCCCTGGTGGTCCGGGCGGTGGAGAAGCTGTGAACGCGGTCAACGCCGTCGGTCTGGTGCTCGCGATCGTCCTGGGCGCGTTCCTGGTGTTCGCCCTGCTGTTTCCGGAGCGCTTCTGATGACCATGACAACAGCGGGCGTCATCTTCGTGCTGACGCTGGTGGCGGCCCTGGTCGCCGTCTACAAGCCGTTCGGTGACTACATGTTCCGGGCGGTCTCCGGGACGAAGCAGTCGCGAATCGAGCGGGGGATCTACCGCCTGGTCGGGGTCAACCCTGCCGCCGAGCAGACCTGGGGCGTGTACGCCCGCAGCGTGCTCGCGTTCTCCGCGGTCTCGATCCTGTTCCTGTACCTGTTCCAGCGGGTGCAGAACCACCTGTGGCTGTCGCTGGGCTTCGACCCGGTGGTGCCGCACGGCGCGTGGAACACGGCCGTGTCGTTCGTGACCAACACCAACTGGCAGTCGTACTCGGGTGAGTCGACGATGGGCCACCTGGTGCAGATGGCCGGTCTCGCCGTGCAGAACTTCGTCTCGGCGGCGGTCGGCATCGCGGTGGCGGTCGCGCTGGTACGCGGCTTCGCCCGCAGTCGCACCGGGCAACTCGGCAACTTCTGGGTCGACCTGACGCGGATCGTGCTGCGCATCCTGGTGCCGATCGCGGTCCTCGGGGCCATCGTGTTGATGATCGGCGGGGTGGTGCAGAACCTCTCCGGCGGCACCGACGTGAGCACGCTGACCGGCGGCACCCAGACCATCACCGGCGGCCCGGTCGCGAGCCAGGAAGTGATCAAGGAGCTGGGCACCAACGGTGGCGGCTTCTACAACGTCAACAGCGCCCACCCGTTCGAGAACCCCACGACCTGGACGAACTGGTTGCAGATCTTCCTGATCCTGCTGATCCCGTTCAGCCTGCCCCGGGTGTTCGGCCGGATGGTCGGGCAGAACCGGCAGGGTTACGCCATCGCCGCGGTGATGGGCATCCTCGCGTTCCTCAGCGTCGCCATCACCAACATCTTCGAGCTGGCCGGCCACGGCACGGTCCCGCAGGCGGTCGGTGCGGCGATGGAGGGCAAGGAGGTGCGGTTCGACGTGTCGAACTCGGCCACCTTCGCCGCCGCCACCACGCTCACCTCGACCGGAGCGGTCAACTCGTTCCACGACTCGTTCACCTCGCTCGGCGGCATGATGACGATGGTCAACATGATGCTCGGCGAGGTCGCGCCCGGCGGCACCGGTTCCGGCCTCTACGGCCTGCTGATCCTCGCGGTGATCACGGTGTTCATCGCCGGCCTGATGGTCGGCCGCACCCCGGAGTACCTGGGCAAGAAGATCGGGTCGCGGGAGATCAAGTTCGCCTCGCTGTACTTCCTGATCACGCCGATCCTGGTGCTGGTCGGCACGGCGGCGGCGTTCGCCACCGGCAACAACTCGACGGCGCTCAACGTCGGCCCGCACGGCCTCTCCGAGGTGCTGTACGCGTTCACCTCGGCCAGCAACAACAACGGTTCCGCCTTCGCCGGCATCACGGTGAACACCACCTGGTGGGACACCGCGTTGGGGCTGTGCATGCTGCTGGGCCGGTTCCTGCCGCTCATCTTCGTGCTCGCGCTGGCCGGCTCGCTGGCCCGCCAGGCACCCACCCCCGCGTCCGAGGGCACCCTGCCGACCCATCGACCGCTGTTCATCGGCATGGTCGTCGGCGTCACGGTGGTCCTCGTCGCGCTGACCTTCCTGCCCGCGCTCGCGCTCGGCCCGCTGGCAGAAGGGCTCTGACCATCATGAGGAACGAGGACATGTCCGTCACGTCCGCCCCGACAGAGCAACTGCCAGGCACCCCGGCAACGCAGGGCAACCGGGTCGGCGGGGGCCTGCTCGACCCCCAGCAACTCATCCGGTCCCTGCCGGACGCCGTACGCAAGCTCAACCCGACCACCCTGTGGCGCAACCCGGTGATGCTGATCGTGGAGATCGGCGCGGCCTTCACCACCGTCCTGGCGGTGACCGACCCGTCGGTGTTCGCCTGGGCGATCACCATCTGGCTCTGGCTGACCGTGATCTTCGCCAACCTGGCCGAGGCGGTCGCCGAGGGCCGGGGCAAGGCCCAGGCCGCCGCGCTGCGACAGGCCAAGCAGGACACCATCGCCACCCGGCTGGTCGACTGGAAGCCGGGCGCGCGGGCCAACACCTACCGCGACGAGGCGGTGCCCGCGCCGCAGCTGCGCCAGGGCGACATCGTGCTGGTCGAGGCGGGCGGCATCATTCCCGGCGACGGCGACATCGTGGAGGGCATCGCGAGCGTCGACGAGTCGGCCATCACCGGCGAGTCGGCCCCGGTCATCCGGGAGTCCGGCGGGGACCGCAGCGCGGTCACCGGCGGCACGAAGGTGCTCTCCGACCGGATCATCGTGAAGATCACCCAGAAGCCGGGGGAGAGCTTCATCGACCGGATGATCGCCCTGGTCGAGGGCGCCAACCGGCAGAAGACGCCGAACGAGATCGCGCTGAACATCCTGCTCGCCGCGCTCACGATCATCTTCCTGCTGGCCGTGGTCACCCTTCAGCCGCTGGCGATCTTCTCCAAGGCGTACCAGGCGGCCGCGCCGGACAGCGGGGCGATCACCGGTTCCGGTGTCACCGGTGTCGTGCTGGTCTCGCTGCTGGTCTGCCTGATCCCCACCACCATCGGCGCGCTGCTGTCGGCCATCGGCATCGCCGGTATGGACCGGCTGGTGCAGCGCAACGTGCTGGCCATGAGCGGCCGGGCCGTCGAGGCGGCCGGCGACGTCAACACCCTGCTGCTGGACAAGACCGGCACCATCACGCTGGGCAACCGGCAGGCCGCCGAGTTCGTCCCGGTCGAGGGGGTCGACGCGGCGTGCCTGGCCGACGCCGCGCAACTGTCCAGCCTGGCCGACGAGACCCCGGAGGGGCGCTCGGTCGTCGTCCTGGCGAAGAACGAGTTCGGGCTGCGCGAGCGCCAGCCCGGCGTGATGCCGCACGCCACGTTCGTGCCGTTCACCGCGCAGACCCGGATGAGCGGCGTCGACCTGACCCCGGACGCCAGCGTCGACGGCGGCGCGTCGGGCACGGCCCGCCGGGTCCGCAAGGGCGCCGCCGCCGCGGTCATGAAGTGGGTACGGGAGAACGGCGGCCACCCGACCGAGCAGGTCGGCGAGATCGTGGACGGGATCAGCAGCACCGGCGGTACGCCGCTGGTCGTCGCCGAGCACGTCGACGGTGAGCCGGCCCGCGCCCTGGGCGTCATCCACCTCAAGGACGTCGTCAAGTCCGGCATGCGGGAGCGGTTCGACGAGATGCGCCGGATGGGCATCCGCACCGTGATGATCACCGGCGACAACCCGCGTACCGCGAAGGCGATCGCCGACGAGGCCGGGGTGGACGACTTCCTGGCCGAGGCGACGCCGGAGGACAAGCTCGCGCTGATCAAGCGGGAGCAGGAGGGTGGCCGGCTGGTCGCGATGACCGGTGACGGCACCAACGACGCGCCGGCGCTCGCGCAGGCCGACGTCGGGGTGGCCATGAACACCGGCACGTCGGCCGCCAAGGAGGCCGGCAACATGGTGGACCTCGACTCCGACCCGACCAAGCTGATCGAGATCGTGGAGATCGGCAAGCAGTTGCTGATCACGCGTGGGGCGCTGACCACGTTCAGCATCTCCAACGACATCGCGAAGTACTTCGCGATCATCCCGGCCATGTTCGCCGGCCTCTACCCGAGCCTGGACGCCCTGAACATCATGCGGCTGGCCAGCCCGGAGTCGGCGATCCTGTCCGCGGTCATCTTCAACGCCCTGGTGATCATCGCGCTGATCCCGCTCGCCCTGCGCGGCGTGCGGTACCGGCCGGCCGCCGCGTCGAAGCTGCTCAGCCGCAACCTGCTGGTGTACGGGCTGGGCGGCATCATCGTGCCGTTCATCGGGATCAAGCTCATCGACCTGCTCATCCAGTTCATTCCGGGGATTTCGTGATGCGCCTACCCACCTGGCTCGCCCAACACCTCGCCGCCCTGCGTGCCCTGCTCGTCTTCACGGTGCTGCTCGGGCTGGTCTACCCGCTGGCCCTGGTCGCGCTCGGTCAGCTGCCCGGCCTCAACCACAAGGCCGACGGCTCGCTGATCACCGTGGGCGGCAACACCGTCGGCAGCTCGCTGATCGGCCAGTCCTTCACCGACGCGGACGGCAACCCCGTCCCGCGCTACTTCCAGTCTCGCCCGTCGGCCGCCGGTGACGGCTACGACCCGACGTCCACCTCGGCCAGCAACCTCGGCCCGGAGAGCGTGGTCGACACCGTGGCCACCGACCCGGAGGAGTCCAGCGAGAGCCTGCTCACCCAGGTCTGCGGGCGCAGCAAGGCCGTCGGCGAGCTGAACGGCGTCGACGGCCGCCGCCCCTACTGCACCGACGACGGGGTGGGCGCGGTGCTCGCGGTGTTCCGTGCCGACGGTCTGACCGGCCCGGTCACCCGGGTGGTAAGCGTCAACCAGGCCGCCCCGGCCACGCCGTTCGTCGGCTCCTACGAGGGGGTCACTGTGCAGTTGGCCCAGCCCGGCGAGGACTACGTGGCCGCCGGTGGGGTGGTCACCCCGATCCGGGGCGACGCGCCGGCCGACCCGGCGGTGCCCGCCGACGCGGTCACCGCCAGCGCCAGCGGCCTCGACCCGCAGATCAGCCCGGCGTACGCCGAGTTGCAGGTGACCCGGGTCGCGCGGGAGCGCGGCGCTGACCCGGCGGCGGTCCGCAAGCTGGTCAAGGACCACACCGGCGGGCGTGGGCTGGGCTTCATGGGTGAGCCCGGCGTCAACGTGCTGGAGCTCAACCTCGCCCTCGACAGGCAGTTCACCGCACGCTGAGCACCCTCGCAGGCGGGGTCGTGCCGACCGGGCGCGGCCCCGCCCGCCGATCTGACCAGGGAGGATGGTCCCCGTGCCACGCGGAGAACTGCGCATCTATCTCGGGGCCGCCCCCGGCGTCGGCAAGACGTACGCCATGTTGGAGGAGGCCCAGCGGCGGGCCGCGCGCGGCACCGACGTGGTGATCGGTTTCGTGGAGACCCACGGCCGCCCGCACACCGCCGCGATGATCGGCGACCTGGAGCAGGTCCCCCGCCGCGCGATGACCTACCGGGGCGTCGAGTTCACCGAGATGGACGTGGACGCCGTGCTGGCCCGCCGGCCGGAGATCGCGGTGGTCGACGAGCTGGCGCACACCAACGTGCCCGGCTCCCGGCACGACAAGCGCTGGCAGGACGTCCAGGAGCTGCTGGACGCGGGGATCGACGTGCTGTCCACGGTCAACGTGCAGCACCTGGAATCCGTGAACGACGTCGTCGCGCAGATCACCGGCACCACCCAGCGGGAAACCGTGCCCGACGAGATCGTCCGCGCCGCCGAGCAGGTCGAGCTTGTCGACATGACCCCGGAGGCGCTGCGCCGGCGGATGGCGCACGGCAACATCTACCGACCCGACAAGATCGACGCCGCGCTGGGCAACTACTTCCGGGTCGGCAACCTCACCGCGCTGCGCGAGCTGGCGCTGCTCTGGCTGGCCGACAAGGTCGACGAGCAGCTCGACCGCTACCGCAGCCAGCAGGGCATCGCCGCCACCTGGGAGGCCCGCGAACGCGTCGTGGTGGCGCTGACCGGCGGCCCGGAGGGCGAGACGCTGATCCGCCGGGCGGCCCGGGTCGCGGCCCGCAGCAAGGGCGCCGACCTGCTCGCCGTGCACGTGGCCCGCAGCGACGGTCTGGCCGGCGCCGATCCCGCCCAGCTGGCCCGCCAGCGGGTGCTCGTCGAGAGCCTCGGCGGCACGTACCACCAGGTGCTCGGCACCGACGTGCCGGCCGCGCTGCTCGACTTCGCCCAGGGCGTGAACGCCACCCAGCTGGTGCTCGGGGCCAGCCGGCGGGGCCGCCTCGCGCAGATCTTCGCCCGGGGCGTCGGGCTGACCACCACCGCGCTCTCCGGCTCGATCGACGTGCACCTGGTCACCCACAAGCAGGCCGGCAAGGGCCGTCGGGCGGCGGCCGTGCCGGCGGCGCTGTCCCGCCGCCGCCGGCTGCTCGGCTTCGGCCTGGCCGTGCTCGGCATGCCGTTGCTCACCCTGCTGCTTGAGGCTCTGCCCGACCTGACGCTGACCAACGACATTCTGCTGTTCCTCGCCGGGGTCGTCGGGGTAGCGCTGGTCGGCGGGGTGTGGCCGGCGCTGATCGCCGCGCTCGGTGGGTCGCTGCTGCTCAACTGGTTCTTCACCCCGCCGTACCGCACACTGACCATCGCCGAGGCCGACAACCTGCTCGCCCTGGCCGTCTTCGTCGGTGTGGCGCTTGCCGTGAGCTGGATCGTCGACGTGGCCGCCCGGCGTACGCGGGAGGCCGCGCGGGCCGCCGCCGACGCGCAGACCCTCGCCGCCGTCGCCGGTGGCGTGCTGCGCGGCGAACGTCCCCTGCCCGCCCTGCTGGACCAGCTCCGGGAGACCTTCGGGCTGCGCGCGGTGAGCGTGCTGGAGCTGGCCGAGGAGGCGAGCGGCCGCCCCGACCGGTCCCGCGAGGAGCACGCCTGGTGCGTCGTCGCCAGCGTCGGCGACCAGCCCGCCTGCACGCCCGACGGCGGCGAGACGGC
The DNA here is from genome assembly GCF_040608295.1 of Micromonospora sp. NPDC005197. NCBI lineage: Bacteria > Bacillati > Actinomycetota > Actinomycetes > Micromonosporales > Micromonosporaceae > Micromonospora > Micromonospora sp. NPDC005197. The sequence continues at coordinate 50,256 of NZ_JBEXHY010000012.1, forward strand.
AGTACCCGTCGACGACCGGATCACCGTCGTGCTCAGCGGCCGGCGCCTGGAGGCCGCCGACCGGCGGATCGTCGAGGCGTTCGCCGCCCAGGCCGCCGTCGCGCTGCGCCAGGAACGGCTCGCCGAGGAGGCCGCCACCGCGCGGCCGCTCGCCGCCGCCGACCGGATGCGCACCGCGCTGCTCGCCGCGGTCAGCCACGACCTGCGTACGCCGCTGGCCTCGGCGAAGGCGGCCGTGACCAGCCTGCGCAGCCACGACATCGAGTTCGACGAGGCCGACCGCGAGGAGCTGCTGGAGACCGCGGAGGAGTCGCTGGACCGGCTCGCCCGGCTGGTCGGCAACCTGCTGGACATGAGCCGCCTGCAGGCCGGCGTGCTGGGCATCTCCGCCACCGCGATCGGCCTGGAGGACGCCGTACCCCTCGCGTTGGACGAACTTGGCCCGGCGGCCGCGACTGTCGCCACGGACATCCCGGCCGACCTGCCCGCGGCCACCGCCGACCCGGGCCTGCTGGAACGGGTGCTCGTCAACGTCATCGCCAACGCGCTGCGCTACAGCCCGCCCGACCAGCCGCCCACCGTCACCGCGAGCGCGCACGCCGGCCAGGTGGAGCTGCGGGTCATCGACCGGGGGCCGGGCATCCCGGAGGACCAGTGGGAGCACGTCTTCCTGCCGTTCCAACGCCTCGGCGACCGGGACAACCAGACCGGCGTCGGCCTCGGGCTCGCCCTGTCCCGGGGGCTGGCCGAGGCGATGGGTGGCAGCATCACCCCCGAGACCACGCCCGGCGGTGGGCTCACCATGGTGCTGCGGCTGCCCGCCGCCGCGCAGAGCAGCCCGGAGGAGCCGCAGGAATGACGCGCATCCTGGTCGTCGACGACGAACCGCAGATCCTGCGGGCCCTGCGGATCAACCTGCGTGCCCGCCGGTACGACGTGGACGTCGCCGCGACCGGGGCCGCCGCGTTGAAGGCCGCCGCGAGCCACCCGCCCGACCTCGTGGTCCTCGACCTCGGCCTGCCCGACATCGACGGCGTCGAGGTGATCCGCGGCCTGCGCGGCTGGACCGCCGTGCCGATCATCGTGCTCTCCGGCCGGGCCGGCAGCGAGGACAAGGTCGCCGCGCTCGACGCGGGCGCGGACGACTACGTCACCAAGCCGTTCGGGGTGGAGGAGCTGCTGGCCCGCATCCGCGCGGTGACCCGGCGGCTCGGCGCGCCCAGCGAGGCCGTGCCGGCGCTGCGGATCGGCCGGCACACCGTCGACCTGGCCGACCACCGCGTGTGGCGCGACGACGACACCGAGGTCAAACTCACCCCCACGCAGTGGAGCGTGCTGGAGAAGCTGCTGCGCCACCCCGGCAAACTGGTCAGCCAGCGCCAGCTCCTCCAGGACGTGTGGGGGCCGGAATACCAGAACGAGACCAACTACCTGCGGCAGTACCTGGCCCAGCTGCGACGCAAGCTGGAGGACGACCCCGCTCGGCCCCGCCACCTCATCACCGAGCCGGGGATGGGCTACCGCTACCGGCCGTGACCACCAGCGCTGTCGCGCCCTGTTCTGCCAAGGCTTTGCTTACCTAGGTGCGGCATTACTCGGAGACATCAGCACTGGCGAAGCTACGGAACTCAAGGGGCCGCGCCACCCCTCGATGCGCCTGAGCTGTCTGTACCGCGCTAGCGATGATTTTATGATCTCGGACACCACTGCAACGGTCTCGGAAGCCCGCCCCTTGTGTCCGCAATGCCTGGCCTGTATCCTTGCGATTTTCGCAAGATCTCATTAGGCTGTTGGCATGCCAGCCAGCCGTGAGACCCTTGCCACCCGCATTCGAGCTGGGATGCAGCGGGCCGGACTCAGTCAGCAGAAGCTTGCTGAGTCCGTCGGCCTAGATCCCTCGGCGTTATCACGCGCCCTCACATGTCAGCGCAACTTCAAGTCTTTGGAAGTGGCGCTAATAGCCGAAAAGCTGGGCGTTACCGTCCAGTCGCTGCTCGCGGAGGAAGAGGAGCAACGAGCTCCCGTGCTGCTGGCCGCGAGGGCGCAACCGGCAACGAGTCCGGCTCTCAAGTCGGCCCTCGAGCGCACGGACGAAATTCTTGAATTGGACCGCCTGTTATCGGATGTCGGCTTCCCGTCCGCTGTTGCGCTGCCCTCATTCGGCGACTTAGCTGGAAGTCCTCACCAGCAGGGCGAGGAACTTGCGATTAGAGTCCGCCGCGAAATGGGGTGCGACGACGACCATCTTCCGTATGACCTTGCAAAATTCGCTGATCTGCTTGAGCGAACGCTTGGAATTGATGTAGCCTTCGAGCCCTTGCCTGCTGGTCTTGACGGTCTAAGCGTCTCCACTGATGGGTTTTGCCTGGCTCTCGTGAGCAGTGGCATCTCTGGCACTCGCCAGCGATTTACATTGGCGCATGAGGTGGGTCACTTGATCGCTGGCGATTCGCAGGATCTGCGAATCGATGAAAGCGTGCTCGGAAGAAGGCTTCCTGATGAGGAGCGTGCCAATTCTTTCGCTGCTTCGTTCTTAATGCCTGCTCGGGCTCTTCGGGCGGAGGTTCCGCGGGCTCTAATAGATGAAGGTGCCGTGGCGGAGCTGCTCGGCACTTACGGGGTTAGCTTAGACGCCCTGGCATTTCGCCTGCACAACATCGGCATCGTTAACGCCGAGGGTCGTGACAGGATGAGGCGTATGTCTTCCGGGCGCATTGCCCTACGAAGTGGTCGAACTAGCGATCTTCAGGCGCGAGGGGACCGGAGGGCACCGGGAAATCTATTGTATCGGGCTATTCAAGGGTACGTGCAGGGCAAGATTAGTGTCCGGCCGCTAGCTAGTCTCCTCCGCGTCTCTCCCCATCAGTTGCTAGAAGAGCTCATGCCCCCTAGCAATGTCAGGCGGGCGGAGAGTTTAGATTCGATGGAGCCGGCCCTGTGAGCGTTCAGCTTGGCCGAGCCTGGTTCGATGCATGTTCATTATCAAACTTCGCTGCCGTTGACCGCCTCGACCTACTCGAGGAAAGGTACGGCTATCGGGCCAGTTGGACCGAAACCGTTAAATTCGAGATTCAGCGCGGCGTGTCGGGAAGCCCCTATCTGCAGCGCGTCCTAGATGCGAGCTGGCTCGGTGAACCTGTAGAAATTGGCGGGTCGGTCAGTTCCTTAAGGGAGATTGACAACATAAGGAGAGGTTTGGGTGGGCAGCCCGGCGAACCGATGCAACATCTCGGCGAAGCCGAGCTGATATACCAATTAGGCTATGCCGACGTTTCGGGGATTCTGATAACTGACGACCAGTTTGCATTCGACTTCGCAATCCGTCGCGGCATAACGGCAATCGACACCCGAAGGGTCTTGGAGGAGTGTCACTCGCAGGGTGAGATCGGGTGTCCGGCGGCATTTGAGTTGATTAAGCAAATGCGTTCGGCAGGGCGAGGCGTTCGAGTCCCTGAGAGCCACATGTCGGTGTGCCCAAGCTGATCGGTCCGGATCGGCCGGGGATACAGATTCGACACCGCGCGGGCCGGCACGATCGGCGCGGCCCGGTCGCCGCTGCTCGGGTCGAGCGGCGGCGCCACCAGCAGCGGGTCGACCTGGATCCGGTCGATGCCGAGCGGGCGCAGCATGCCGCGCAGTGCGGGTTCGCACAGCTCTTCCCATGGCTGATCCGCACCCATCGCGGCGACCAGCAGCTCCGGCCGGGTGAAGGCGATGCCCACCCGTTGCCCCTGCGGCGAACGGCCGGTCCGCACCGTCCGCACCAGCCGTCCCGGCAGGTCGTGCACCGGAACGGCGAAGATTATCGGGGCCTCGTCCATGGTCGGGTCGGTCCTTCACATGTGTCGTGGAAGCGGCGGTCACCGGCGGTGCCGCCACGGCATCGGTCATCGACTGAATCGTTCGAGGTCGCGGGCGAAGCGGCGGATCGTCGCGGCCCGCGCCCAGCTCGGGGCGGGCACCGCGACGACCGGCACGGCCGCACGCGTCACGCAGTACCGGGTGACGTGGCCACGGGACCGGCCGAACCGGGCTGCCGACGACCAGCAGATCGGACTCCCGGTGCGCGTGGTCGACAAGCACCTGCCCGGCGTACCCCTGGGTCGCCACCAGTCGCACGGTCACATCCCGGGGCATGCCACCGAGTGCCGCGTCGAAGACGCCGCGCAGGTAGACCAGCGCCGCCCGGTCGCACTCGTCCTGCCAGCGCCAGGTCAGGGTGCCGGGCCGCCACGTCGGCGCGAAGACCCACGCGCGGACGGCGTCCAGCTGCGCGCCGTCGCGGCGGCCAGCTGCGTCGCCCGGCGCAGCGCCTGCATCCCGGCGAACGAGCGGTCGACTCCCACCACGATCCGGTGGGCACCGGTGGGGCGGCTCATGCGGCGGACACCACCCAGGCCGGGGAGTCCGTCGCGGTACGCGGGTCGGCCGGCGTGGTCAGGTCGAGCGCGCGGAGGATGTAGTTGGCCTCGGCCACCTCCACTCCGGCACGCAGGCGCAGATCGGCCACGGCGCGGTGCAGCACGGTGATGCTGTCGGCGGAGAGGCGGACCACGGCGTCGACGTCGGCGGCGATCCACCACGCCGCGACGGCGCACGGCTCGTGCCGCAGGTACTCCACCAGGTGACTGCCGGGCGCCGACGGGCCGAGCCGGACGCTGACCAGCGCCTCGTGCCGCCGCTCCGGCTCGTCCCTTCTGTTCGCGGGCTCGCCGGATTCGCTGGCTGTGTCGGTGCCGGGTGGCAGGTCGCCGCGCTCCCAGCGTGTCATCCGCCAAGGACTCATGGACCCATCGTCACCACCGCGGGACGGCGGGGCTCCCGTCGATACGCCGTTTCGACGGGCCACAGCCATTTCTTGACGCCACGTTCACGCGGCTGCCGGCCGGGCACGCCGGCGCGGCGAGTAACGTGCCAGACGGACCAAGATCGGCGTACGAGGAGGCTCGGTGCAGACGACGACGGTGGACATCCCGACCGGCGATGGGATCGCGGACGCAAGCCTCACCCGCCCGGACGGGGACGGCCCGTTTCCGGCGGTGCTGCTGTTCATGGACGCCTTCGGGCCTCGGCCCCGCCTCGTGGAGATGGCGGAGCGGATCGCCGAACGCGGCTACCTGGTGCTGACGCCGCACCTGTTCTACCGGGCCGGCCGGGCGCCGCTGTTCGACCTGTCCCGACTCGGTGAGGCGGACCAGCGCGGCGCGCTCTTCGAGAAGATCATGCCGCTGGTCGGCGCGTTGACCCCCGACGTGATCAGCCGGGACAGCGCCGCGTACCTCGACTACCTGGCCGCCCGCGACGACGTCCGGCCGGGCCCGGTCGCCATCACCGGCTACTGCATGGGCGGCACCAACGCGCTCCGGGCCATCGAGGCGCACCCGGACCGGATCACCGCGATGGCGAGCTTCCACGGCGGGCGGATCGTCACCGACGCGCCGGACAGCCCACACCTGGGCGTCGGCTCGATCACCGGCGAGGTGTACTTCGGCCACGCCGACGCCGACCAGTCCATGACGCCCGAGCAGATCGCCACGCTGGAGAAGGCGCTCGACGCCGCCGGGGTGCGCTACCGCTCCGAGGTGTACGCGGGCGCGCACCACGGCTACACCATGGCCGACACCCCGGCGTACGACGAGCAGGCCACCGAGCGGCACTGGGCGGCCCTGTTCGACCTGCTGGACCGTACCCTGCCGGCGAGCTGACGCGGCCTACCCGCCGCCCGGGTGGGCATGCCTACCCGCGGCGCAGCAGCACCGGGCCGGCGTCGATGCGGGTGCGGAACAGCGCGTACGGCTTGCGTCGCAGGTCCTGGCCCCGCTGGTACCGCGGCTGCCGGTGCAGTTGGTTGGCGGTCACGTAGAGGTGCCCGTCGGCGGCCACCGACATGGTGTCCGGCCAGAGCAGCCGCGGGTCGTGCACCAGCGTCTCGTACTCGCCGTCCGGCAGTCGTCGCAGCACCGCGTTGTGCTCGTACGCGGTGAGGTAGAGCCGCCCCGCGTCGTCGCTCTCCAACCCGTCCGAGGCGGTGCCCTTGTCGCCCTCGTCGACCACGGTCGCGGCGACCGCCTCCTGGGTGGCCGACGGGTCGGCCAGCGCCTCGGTGGAGACGCTGTGCAGGCGTCGGGACGCCAGCGGGCAGTAGTAGAGCCGGGTGCCGTCGGCGGAGATGGCGATGCCGTCGGAGCCCATGCCCACCGGCTTCGGCGGCCCGTCGGCCGGCCGTTCCAGGAACGGCCGGCCCTCGACCACCGGACGGAACGACGTCAGTGGCTCCGCCTTGGTGGACGGGTGGTCGTGCAGCCGCCGCCAGGAGGCCCCGCTGGCCAGGTCCACCACGATGATCCCGTTCGGCCCGGCGAACGCGGAGTCGGTGATGTAGACGACCCCCGACTCGCCCCGCCGCAGGTCGAAACGGATGTCGTTGAGGTACGTCGTCGGCAGCGCCACGTCCGCCGGAAAGGTGATCACCTGGGCGACCGTGTCGGTGTCCAGGTCGACCCGGACCAGCTTCGGGCCGCCCGGCTTCGTGGGCTGGAACATCGGGCTGCCGGTGTCCAGCACCCAGAGCCGGTCGACCGGGTCCACCACGATGCTCTGCACCGACACGAACGCGCCCGCGTCGTCGTCGCCGGACGGGTCGTTCCACGCCTGGTCGGGGTAGGGCACCTCCCGACCGTCGCGCACCTCGACGACGGTGGCCGGCACCTCGTCACCCCACTTGGGGAAGTTGACGAAGATCCGGCCCCGGTGCGAGACGCTCACCCCGGTCGGCATCGGCCCGGTGAACGTGTGTACCAGCTCCAGCTCGCCGAGCGGCTCGTCGCCGACCGGCCCGTTCATGACGTCCACCCCACGGTGCTCATCGGCTCGCTCCCCACCGGTCGGCTGTCACCGCACTCGGGTGCGGTTGTTCCCGCCCGGGCGTCCGACATGCCTCCGATCAGCTCACTGGTGCGCCGACCCTCGCGGCGGGCAGACCGGGCACCGGGACGTCCACCGCGAGCAGCGCGCCGTCCTGCGGGCCCGCCGCGTCCAGCCCCACGCGGGCGGTGCCGATGAAGAGTCGCCGCAGGTCGGGGCCGCCCAGGCAGATGCCGGCCGGTTGCCTGGCCGGCAGCCGGATCTCCCGGTCGAGGGTGCCGTCGGGCCGGTAGCGGCGTACCGCGGAGCCGCCCCACAGCGCGATCCAGAGGTGGCCGGCCGCGTCGAGCGTCATGCCGTCCGGGCCGCCGTCGGCGGGGGACAGCCGCAGGAACGGCTCCCGCCCGTGCAGGGCACCGGTGGCGGGGTCGACGGTGAACCGGTCGATCTCGCCGCGGGGCGTGTCGGCCAGGTACATGGTGGTGCCGGTCGCGTCGAACGCCGGCCCGTTCGGGATGGTCAGCCCGGTCACCGCGGGGACCGGCTCGGCGCCCGGGGCGAGGCGGAACAACGTGCCGCCGCCAGGCACCATCGCGTACGTCATGCTGCCGGCCCAGAAACGGCCGTGCGGGTCGGCGACCGCGTCGTTCATCCGGGTCGGCTCGGGCGCGTCGTCGACCAGCTCGGCGAGCGGTCGGGGATCGCCGGTGGCGGGGAGCAGGGTGACGCCGGTCCCGGCGGCGGCTAGCCATTCGCCCGGTCGGTCGACTACCGGGGCGACCGCGCCGAGCGGCACGTCCAGGCGGCGCAGCTCCCGCAGCGGGGTCGGGGCGTCGCCGTCGGTCTCCAACAGTCGCCCGGCGAGCAGGTCGACCAGGACCAGCCGGTCGTCGACCCAGCGCAGGCCCTCACCCAACTCCAGCCGGTCGGTGCTCCAGACGGTCGGCTCGGTCAGCTCCATGGTGCTCCTTAAAAGGATCGTCAGCGGACCGTACCGCCGGGGCCGTGGTCGAGCAGCGCCAACTCAGCCCGGTCGGGCAGGCCCTCCCAGTCGCCCCGGGCGGCGACCGCTGGCGGCCACCGCCACGATTACAGTTCCGCCATGGACGACACCACTCGCGGCATACGGATCAGACGCGGTGGCCCGGCTGACGCAGCCGCCGTACTGACCATGCTCGACTCCGCGGTGACCTGGATGAACGCGCGGGGCAACACCGAGCAGTGGGGCACGACACCGTTCTCGGAGAAGCCCGGAGGGGTCGAGCTGGTCGATCGGTACCTGACCGAGAACCTTCCGTACATCGCGGAACTGGACGGAACGCCAGCCGGCGCCCTGGTGTTGGACTCCGGGCCTCATCCGCAGACACCGGTCAGTCCCGCGGAAGAGCCCGAGCGGTACGTCCGGCTCCTGGTCTCCGACCGACGATTCGCCGGTCGACACCTCGGTTCGGCCCTGCTGGCGCACGCCGTGCAGGAAACCCGGCGCGCCGGCGTGCGGTTGCTCCGGGTCGACTGCTGGGCGGGCGGCGGCGGCGAGTTGGTGGCCTTCTACGAACGCCACGGGTTCACCCGCACCGAGACCTTCCGCGCGGGAGCCTGGCCGGGGCAGGTGCTGGCCCAGCGGGTCGACTGACCGGCACGTCGCCGGCCCCCGACGCGCCCCCAGGTGTCGGTCGCCTGGCCGGGGGTGTCAGTCGCGGCGGATCAGCCCTGGCCCGGCGGTGATGTCGATGTCGCCGCTCTCGATGTCGTGCCCGGCTGCGCAGCGGAGCACCGCACGGACCGGTTCGCCGCAGTCGTGGTGGGTGGCGAGGATGCCAGGGCCGGCTTCGTCGGCGCTCCAGGTGTCGCCCCAGTTGCGCAGCGCGGTGATGACCGGCAGCAGTTCGTGACCCTTGCGGGTGAGGTGGTACTCGTGGCGGGTGCGCTGTCCCGGCTCCCGGTACGGGATCCGTTCGAGCAGCCCGGCGGCGACCATCTCCTTGAGGCGGGCCGCCATGGCGGGCTCGCCGATTCCGACCCGGCGGACGAAGTCGTCGAAACGGCGCGTGCCGAGCAGTGCCTCGCGCATGATCAGGATCGTCGAACGGCTGCCCACGATGTCCATCGCCCGTGCGACGGAGCAGTTCTCCATCGACCAGGATTCGCGGTTGTCCCGTAGGTCCTCCATGCCGCCCACTCTACCTGGCTTGCGCCGAAGCTAGCCAGGTGATTCACTGGGGCACTGCTGGCTTCTGCAAATGCAAGCCAGCGCCGCCCCCACCAGCACTGAGGCCGGAGCGCCGACTGCGCCGATCACCACTGAAATCAGCCGATCGCGGTCAACCCGTGGTCACGGCCGCGGTGACCTCGACCTCCAGCACCGCGCCGTCGAGAAAGAGCCGGCTCACCTCGACTGTGGTGCTGGCGGGCCTGGTCTGCCCGAAATGGCGGTTGCGGACGTCGGCATAGCCGGCCAGGTCGCCGAGGTCGGTCAGGAACGTCCGGACGTGCAGCACGTCGGCGAAGGTGGCGCCGTGCGCCGCGAGCAGCGCTCCGATCAACTCGAAGATCCGTTCTGACTGCGTTCGCACGTCGCCGGGTGCGACCACCGCGCCGGCGTCGTCCACACCAACCTGACCGGAGAGCATCAGCAACGCGCCCCCTGGCAGGTCGAGGCGGGCGACGTGCGCGAACCGGTCGCCGAACGGCGCGGCGACGGTCGTCGGATTGTCCAGGGTCAGGTTCACTTCTGCTCCTCCGGTGCGGCGCTGTCAGCGAGACGGGCGATGTCGCCCTCCGGATGGGGCGCGGCCGCCAACGCCGACGCGGCGGCGCGCAGCAGGGGCGCCGGCGCGTCGCCGAGCACGTCGAGGGCGAGCCGGGCGTCCTTGGCGGCCAGGGCGGCGGCGAACGCGGCGTCCGTGGCGGGCGCCCGGGCGACCGCGCCGCCGAGCGGCCCGGTGCCAAGTGCATCAATCGCGGTACGTCGGTCGACGCCGACGGCGTCCGCGACGGCGAGGGCGTCCGCGACCGCGGTGACCGCGGTGATCAGCGCGGTGTTGAGCACCAGCTTCAACGCGGCGCCCCGACCGGAGTCGCCGCAGCGGCGGACCGTACCCAGCGTCTCCAGCAGCGGGGCGACCCGGTCGACGATCGTCTTCTCCCCGCCGGCCAACACCACGAGCTGGCCCGTCTCGGCAGCGCCGGCACTGCCGGCGACCGGGGCGTCGACCAGTGGTACTCCCGCCGGCAGCAGCGTGGCCAGTTCGGCCACGGCCCGGGGACCGATGGTGGACATCTCGATCACGGGGGTGCCCGGCCGCAGCGCCAGTGCCGCACCCGAGTCGACCAACGTGTGCCGAACGGCGACCGCGTCGGTGAGCATGGTGATCACCACGTCGGCGTCGCGGACCGCCTCGGCTGGGCTGCCGGCGACTCGCGCTCCGGCGTCGACGAGCGGCACCGTGCGTTCGGACGTGCGATTCCAGACGGTGAGCCGATGCCCGGTGGCCAGCAGTCGACGGCCGATCGCGGTGCCCATCGTGCCCGTACCCAACAGAGCGATCTCGAACATGTCGGCAAGGCTAGGGGACGGGAAGCCATGCCACCAACGACTCTTATGCATCGCTGCCATGCTGCGGGAGCATGTCACGATGCAGCTGAACGCGCTCCAGGTCTTTCGTGCCGTCGCCGAGCACGGCTCCATCACGGCTGCGGCCCGCAGCCTGCGCTACACCCAGTCGGCGGTGTCCCGACAGATCGCCGCGCTGGAAGCCGAGACCGGGTCGCCGTTGCTGGACCGGCTGCCGCGCGGTGTCGCCCTGACCGAGCAGGGCCGTTGCCTGCTCGGCCACGCCGAGGCGGTGCTCGACCGGCTGGACACCGCCCGGCGGGACCTGGCGGCGCTGCGCGACCTGTCCGCCGGGCGGTTGCGGGTCGGCGCGTTCCCCACGGCGGTCGCCGCGCTTGTGCCACGTGCTCTGGCCAGCTTCAAGTCCGACCATCCCGAGGTGGCCCTGTCGCTTGTCGAAGGGCTCACACCGAAGCTGCTGGAGCGCCTGGTCGACGGTGAAGCCGACGTCGCCGTGGTGAGCGCCGCGTCGGACCAGCCGCTCGACCGCGACCAGTTCGACCTGCACCACCTCGTCGACGAGACGCTTCTGGTGGCCGTACCGCGGGCGCATCGGCTCGCCCACCGGCGGACCATCCGCCTGCGCGACCTGGCCGACGAGTCGTTCATCGCCGGCTCGGCGACCGCCGAGGAGACTCTGCTGCGAGCGACCCTGCCGGCGGGTTTTCGCCCGCGGATCGACATTGTCGCGGCCGAGTGGACCGGCAAGCTGGGCTGTGTCGCGGCCGGTCTCGGCGTCGCGCTGGTGCCGGCCCTGGCCGTACGCGCCGCTCCATCCGACCTGACCCTGCTCCGCCTGCACCCCGACGACGCCTCCGTCCGGCGGATCTTCGCCGCGACAGTCGCCGGGCGGAGCCGACCACCGGCGGTGCGGCGGTTCCTCACTCATCTGGACCGGGCGGCGGGGGCGGGCCTGAGCGAGGCGGGCGGGTGACGCGGACCGCCGCACGACGGTCCGCGTCCGGCGTCACCCGCCGATGGTGTCGAGTTCCGCGATCGCGTCGGCCGGCAGCGTCAGGTCGGCCGCGGCGAGGTTCTCCCGCAGGTGTGCCAGCGTCGACGTGCCCGGGATCAGCACGGTGGTGGGGGAGCGCTGCAGCAGCCAGGCCAGGGCGACCTGCTGTGGCGAGGCGCCCACCCGGGCGGCCACGTCGTTGAGGATGTCGGACTGCAACGGCGTGAACCCGCCGAGCGGGAAGAACGCCGCGAACGCGATGTTCTCCGCCGCGCACCGGTCCACCAGGGCGTCGTCCTGCCGGTTGGCGAGGTTGTAGAGGTTCTGCACCGTGACCACCGGGGCGATGGCCTGGGCCTCGGTGAGCTGGTCGAGCGTGACGTTGCTGAGCCCGAGGTGCCGGATCAGCCCCTCCTGCCGCAACTCGGCGAGGGCGCCGAACTGCTCGGACAGGGGATCGTCGCCGGTGCCCTCCGCCACGCCCACCCGCAGGTTGACCACGTCGAGGACGTCCAGACCGAGGTGTTGGAGGTTGTCCCGGACCTGGGCCTTCAGCTCGTCCGGCTCCAGCGCCGGGATCCAGGAACGGTCGGCGCCGCGTCGCGCGCCGACCTTGGTGACCAGGTGCAGATCCTCGGGGTACGGGTGCAGTGCCTCGCGGATCAGCTCGTTCATCACCACCGGGCCGTAGAAGTAGGTGTTCCTGGTAGTGACACAGCCAGTCACCGGACAGCCAGATCCGGGCCCTGCGCATCGCGCCGTGATCGGCGGGCTTGACCAAAGACGTTTGTGAGTGCCCACTCACAAACATGCGATCCACCGCTGAGGCCCGCCGGGCCACCGTTCTGAACGCCGCCGTGTCGGCGTTCGCGCGCACCGGCTTCCACGCCACCCCGGTCACCGCCGTGGCGGCCGCCGCCGGCATCTCCGAGGCGTACGTCTTCCGGCTCTTCGCCGGAAAGCTCGGGCTGTTCGTGGCGGCCGCCGGGGCGTGCTTCGAGCGGATCGTCGTGGCGCTAAAGGCCGGGGCGGAGCGTGCCGGAGGCGCCGGACCGGAGGAGGTGTTGGAGGCGATGGGCGACGCCTACGCCGAGCTGATCGCCGACCGTGATCTCCTGCTGTTCCAGGTGCAGGCGCAGGCCGTCACGGACGTCCCCGAGATCGCCGAGGCGGTGCGCGCCGGCTACCGGCAGGTCGCCACCTTCGTGGGGAGTCGGTCCGGCGCCAGCGACGCGCAGGTCCAGCAGTTCTTCGCGTACGGCCAGCTCTGCCACCTGATCGTGACCGCCGGCCTGGAGCAGGTGCCCGAGCCGTGGGCTCGTGCGCTGACCGCAGGCATCCGCCACCCCTGATCCCGACGACCGCACCACCGGGCCGCTTCCTGGCGGCCCACTTTTTCCACCCAACATGTGTGTGAGTGCACACTTACAAACAGGGAGAACGCGATGACAACCGACGAGATGATCACCGAAGTGGTGCTGCCCGGCGTGGTGGAGCCGGACGGGCTCCAGGTCAACCGACGCGCCATGCCCGTTCCCGCGGCGGGCCAGGCGCTCGTCGAGGTCGAGGCCACCGGCATCTCGTACGCCGAGCAGAGCATGCGCCGCGACCTCTACCCCGGCCAGCCGGCCTTCCCGTTCGTGCCCGGCTACGATCTCGTCGGCACCGTCCGGGCGGTGGGACCGGGAGGCGACGGCTCGCTGGTCGGCACCCGGGTCGCAGCGGTCACCAAGACCGGCGCCTGGACCACGCACGCAGTGGTGAGCGTCGACGACCTCACCCCGGTCCCGCCGGGCCTGGACCCGGCCGCGGCCGAGACCGTAGTCGTCAACGGGGTGACCGCCTGGCAGATGCTGCACGGCGCCCGCCTGCGGGCCGGTCAGACGATCCTCGTGCACGGCGCGAACGGCGGCGTCGGGACCGTGCTCGTTCAACTCGGACGCCACCTCGGGCTGCGGGTCATCGGCACCGCCGCCCCGCGACACCACACGGCGCTGCGGGAACTCGGCGTCGAACCGCTGGACTACCGCGACCCCGACCTGGCCGCGCGGGTCCGCGCGCTTTCTCCCGGCGGCGTCGACGCCGTCTTCGACCCGGTCGCCGGCCCGGGCGTACGCACGTCGTACCGGCTGCTCGCCCCCGGCGGCAAGCTGGTCGTCTACGGCAACGCCTCCGCCCTGGGCTCCGCACGCTCGATCGTCTGGGTCTTCGTGAAGCTGCTGGCCCGCCTCTACACCTGGAACGCCCTGCCGAACGGTCACCGGGTCGGGTTCTACAACTTCTGGTCCGGCCGCCGCACCCGCGCCGCCGCGTTCCGGCGTCGGCTGCGTACCGACCTCGGCATCGTGCTCGACCTGCTCCGCCAGGGCGTGATCGTGCCGCAGATCGCCGCCCGTTACCCGCTCACCGAGGTCTCCGCCGCGCTGGTCTTCGCCGAGGCCCGCAGCCGGCCGGGCAAGGTCGTGCTGGAGCCCTGACCAGCCAGCGTGCCGGGGGCCCGGATGCCGTGCGCGTGCAGCCGCACTGGCCGGGGCGTAGGCTGGGCATGTCGCCCGGGGCCCCCGGTGGCCGCAGGATGTCGCCGCCACCAGCCCGCCAGGGCATTACCGATCGCCGTCACCCGTCGCCGCGGCGTGCTGGCCGTTGTCGCCAGCCACGTCCCCGCCGTTCGGGTTTCACCGCACAGCGCTCGGCATCCCACCCGCGCTTTCGCACCGCCGTCCACCCGTAATTCGGGCGGCTCAACCAGGGGAGCACCAGATGAGGATCGCCAGGCACCGGATCGTCAGCGCGCTACGCGATCGGGGTCAGCAGGCCAGGGCCGACTGGGTCGAGCGTGAGCTGCCGGAGCGGGTCGACCCGGCCAAGCACTCCGGGCTGCTCGCCACCCTGAATCTCGACCCCGCCGACCTGGCCGACGCGCCGGCCTCGTAGGGGCGGTGCCGCTCGGGCCGGTCGCCCCTGGCCCGGGCGGGTCGAGGTGGTCCGCCCCGGCGGTCGGGTGGAATCAGGCGAAGTCCTCGGAGAGGTGCCCGCGCAGCGTGGCCAGCGATCGCGTGATCAGCCGGGAGACGTGCATCTGGGAGACGCCGATCTGCTCGGCGATCTGGGCCTGGGTCAGGTTGCCGTGGAACCGCAGGCTGAGGATCCGGCGTTCGCGTTCGGGCAGCGTGGCGAGCGCCGGGCCGAGGGCGACGCGGAGGTCGACGAGGTCGAACTCGTGGTCCCGCTCCCCGAGGGTGTCGCCGAGTTCCATGCTTCCGTCGATGCCGGTGGGTGTGGACAGTGAGGTCGCCCGGTACGCCCGGGCTCCCTCCAGCCCTTCCAGCACGGTCTCCTCGGAGACGTCGAGGTAGCTCGCGATGTCGGCAACCGTCGGCGAGCGGCCCAGGGTGTGCGTCAGTGTGCTGTTGGCGGCGCTGATCGAGAGCCGGAGTTCCTGAAGGCGGCGCGGCACCCGCACCGACCAGGTGCGATCCCGGAAGTATCGCTTGATCTCGCCGACGATGGTCGGGATGGCGTACCCGCTGAAGTCGACGCCCCGGGTCGCGTCGAAGTGGTCGACGGCCTTGATGAGGCCGACCATCGCGGTCTGCGTCAGGTCCTCGTCGGGGGCGCCGCGACCCGAGTAGCGCCGGGCCAGATGGCGGGCGAGCGGCAACCACGCCTCGATGGCGCGGTCCCGCAGGGCCGGTCGGCGCGGGTCGTCGGCCGCGGTGGTGGCCAGCTCGACGATCAGTTCGTCCGTGCCGGCGGCGTTCCGTCGGCTGACAGCGGTGCCGACCGTGGGTTCGACAGTCGTGAGCATGGGCTGGTCCTCTCCGTGTATGCCCGCCGACCAGGACGACCGGAGAGAATCCGATGCGCTGTCGACAGGACCACAACCACGGGCCTCGCCGCCGCGTCATGTCGTTTCAGGTGCGGTGTGCACGTTACCTGAAAGTGCGAGCAATGACTAGCCGAAAGTATGAGATTGGGCAGCTAGACGCGCTGCAATGGTGCGCCTGGGGGGTGGCCCCGGCGGCCGGTCAACCGGCCGCCGGGGCACCTGTTCAGGACTCGAGCTGTCGGCGTCGGCGCAGAAGGAGCAGCAGGGCTGCGCCGCTGGCGACGGCGATGCTGCCGACCGCGGTCAGGGCGGGCAGCAGGCCGCCGCCGCCCCTACCGCCGGTGACGGGCAACTCGGTGCGGGTGGGGACCAGCGTTGGCTGGCCGGTCGGGCTGCCCGTGGGCTGCCCGGTCGGTGTCCCGGTGGGCTGCCCGGTCGGGGTGCCAGTCGGCGTGCCGGTCGGCGTGCCGGTCGGGGTCCCGGTTGGCGTCCCGGTCGGGGTGCTGGTGGGCGTGCCGGTCGGTGTCCCGGTCGGGGTCGACGTGGGGGTTCCCGTCGGCTGAAGGCAGACGGGTGCGTTGATGGTGTTGGTGTCGAGGGTGACCGCCCCGGTCTGTGCCAGGGCGCGGCCCTGGAGGGTGGCGCCGGTGTTCATGGTGATCGAGGTCTGGGCCAGGATGTTGCCCATGAAGCGGGTGCCGGTGCCGATCGTGGCCGAGCTGCCCACCTGCCAGTAGACGTTGCAGGGCGAGGCGCCGTTGATGAACACCACGCTGCTGTTCGAGGCGGTGATGAGGGTGGAGTCGATCTGGAAGATGAACACCGCCGCCGGGTCGTTCTGACTGTTGAGCGTCAACGTCCCGGTCAGCTGTGCGGCGCCGATCCGGTAGACGCCCGGAGTCAGTGTGGTGCCGCCCAGCTCGGCGGGCAGGTTGGTGAACGGCGTCCGGCCGGCGGCGTCGTTGTACGCGGTGGTCAGATCGTTCTTGGCCTGCAGTGCCACGGCGTCGCCGAGGTGGATCTCCCCGCCGACGATGCCGGGCGGAAAGCCGGGTGCGGTGTTGCCGGGGCTGACGCCGAGGCTCTGCGCCAGGAAGCTCGGCCCGGTGTTGGTGGCCGTCGAGCCCGCCAGCACGGAGAAGTTCGCCGCCGTTCCGAGGTTGACCGGCGCCTCGGCCGCGCTCGCGCCGGTGCCGCTGAAGATGAGGACGGCGACTGCCGCTCCGCCGGCGGCGACGGCCGTCAACGCGGACATGACCGCGCGTCGAGGTCGGCGCAATAGTGTGGTTGTCACGATATGCCCTTTCACGAATGCGTCTCACCGGACGCCGGCCGAGTCGGCGGTTGACAGCCGCACTCCGAACCGCAGATGGGACGTATTGAACTTTTGCACATCTAATGCCTCAAAATTCCCTTAACGCTCAATATGGCCGCAGCTGACCGGCATTCGCCTCTCGGTGGCGCACCGGGCCGGGCGGCTGCAGGGAGTCCCTCGTCTCGTACGGGCTCCGCACGTTGGCAGTTCGCCGCCGGGCTTCTACGGTGGTCAGGACACGGGAGGTGGAGCTTGGTCGACGCCGGCGACGCGGCGCGTTGGTTGCAGCTCAACGCACCCCGGGGCGGGCCGGACGAGTTGGCGCTTCTGGTCACCCGGGCCGCGCCGGCAATCGGTGCCACCGAGATCGTGATCTATTTGGCCGACTACAACCAGTCCTGTCTCGTGCCCCTGCTGGGCGCCGGCCTCGCCCGGGACGAGCTGACGATCGACACGACCCTGGCCGGTCGGGCGTTCACCACCCTCGAGGTGCAGCGTGCCGCCGACAACCCGGATCGGCTCTGGGTGCCGCTGCTGCTCGGCTGCGAGCGGCTGGGTGTGCTGGAGGTCGTGTCGCCGGCCGCCGCCGACACGGCGCTGGACGGGCCGGCCTGGGAGTTGGCGGTCAACGTCGCCCAGGTCCTGGTGAACCGCCGGCTCTACGGCGATGTCGTCGAGCGGATGCGGCGACGCCTGCCGATGCAGGTCGCCGCCGAGATCGTGTGGGGGCTGCTGCCGCCGCTGACCTTCGCGACCGACGACCTGGTGGTCACCGCGATCCTCGAACCGTGCTACGACGTCGGCGGCGACATCTTCGACTACGCGCTGAACGGCGACGTGCTCAGCCTCGGGCTCTTCGACACCTGCGGGCACGGCATCAAGGCGAGCACCCTGGCCTCGCTGGCGGTCAGCGCGTACCGCAACGCCCGCCGGTCCGGCCTCGACCTCGTCGACACGGCCATCAGCATCGACCGGTGGGTGCGCTCCGAGCACCCCAGCTACTTCGCCACCGCGCTGCTCGCCGAACTGGACCGGCGCACCGGTCGGCTCCGGATCATCAACGCGGGGCACCCCGGCGCCATGCTGCTGCGCGACGGCAAGGCCATCCGGGAGCTGCCGGGGCCGACCGCGCTGCCGCTCGGCCTGGGTCACCTGTCGCAGGCACGACCCCAGGTGTACGAGGAGGAGCTGCACCCCGGCGACCGCATCCTCGCCTACACCGATGGCATCACCGACGCGAAGAGCATCGACGGGGAGCGGTTCGGGCTGGACCGGCTCGTCGACTTCGTCAACCGTGCCCTCAACGACGGGCTGCCCAGCCCGGAGACGATGCGCCGCCTGGTGCGCGCCGTCCTCGCGTACCAGGACGAGCAGCTCGACGACGACGCCACCGCCCTGTTCCTGGAGTGGCAGCCCCCGCACCTGCCGTTGGGGCACCTGC
Organism: Micromonospora sp. NPDC005197; assembly: GCF_040608295.1. NCBI lineage: Bacteria > Bacillati > Actinomycetota > Actinomycetes > Micromonosporales > Micromonosporaceae > Micromonospora > Micromonospora sp. NPDC005197. Next base: position 68,273 of record NZ_JBEXHY010000012.1, read on the forward strand.
GGCACGTCACCGCGCCCCAGCCCTGACCGCCGAGTGGGATTTTGCACTCCCAGTGCACTTGTCTTTAGAATTCGGGGCTGTCTAGCGTCACACCATGGCTGACTCGTGGACCTTCGCCGTGGCCCGTGCCGACCTCCGCCAGACCACGCTCGCCGACGCCGAGGCGCCCGCGCTGCCCGACGGCGCGGCGCTGCTGCGCGTCGACCGCGTCGGCCTCACCGCCAACAACGTGACCTACGCGGTGCTCGGCGACGCGATGCGCTACTGGGAGTTCTTTCCGCCCGGCCCCCGCGGGCTCGGGCCGCAGTGGGGGCTTCCGCCGCTGTGGGGCTTCGCCGACGTGCTCGCCTCGGCGGTTGCCGGGGTCGAGGTCGGTCAACGGGTCTACGGTTACCTGCCGCCCGCTGGCCACCTGGTGGTCCGGCCGGACCGGGTCGACGCGTCCGGGTTCCGCGACGCGAGCCCGCACCGGGCCGAGCTGCCCTCGCCGTACAACGCGTACCGGTCGACCACTTCAGACCCGGTCTACCAGGCCGGGCAGGAGGACCTGCTGATCCTCTTCCGGCCGCTGTTCTTCACCTCGTTCATGTTGGCCGACCAGGTCGTCGACAACGACTTCTACGGCGCGCGGTCGATCGTTCTGTCATCGGCGTCGAGCAAGACCGCGTACGCTGCCGCGTCCGAACTGCACGGTCGCGGCCCGCGACTGGTCGGGCTCACCTCGCCCGGCAACGTCGCGTTCACACGGTCACTCGGCTGCTATGACGACGTCGTCGCGTACGACGACATCGACGCCCTCGACGCGGTCGCCACCGTGCACCTCGACCTGTCCGGAGCCCCCGCGACCCGGACCGCGCTGCGCGCTCACCTCGGCGACCGGCTCGTCCGGGACATCGCGGTCGGGCTCACCAACCAGACGCCGAACGCGGACGCCGCCGGGGAGGTCTTCTTCGCGCCGGTGCAGATGCGCAAGCGCAGCCGGGACTGGGGCCGCGACGGGCTCGACAGGCGGTTCACCGACGCCTGGCAGCGGTTCGTCCCGGCGGTGAGCGGGTGGCTCGACGTGCGGGTCGGCAACGGTCCCGAGGCACTGCGACACGCGTGGCTCGACGTCCTCGCCGGTCGTACGCCGCCTCGGGTCGGCCACGTCGTCCAGCTCTGAGCCGGCCGTTACGGGACGATCGCGTCCACGTAGCCGCCGTCGACCCGGACCGCCGCGCCCGTCGTCGCGGAGGCGAGCGGAGAGGCGAGGTAGACGACCATGTTGGCGATCTCCTCGGGCTCGATGAGCCGCTGGAGCAGCGACTGCGGCCGGTGCAGCCGCATGAACTCCCGCTGCGCCTCGTCCCACGGCAGGCTGTCGCCGACGAGTTCGGCCACGAAGTCCTCCACGCCCCCGGTGTGGGTCGGCCCGGCCAGCACCGAGTTGACGGTCACGCCGGTGCCGGCGGCGGCCTTCGCGAACCCGCGCGAGACGCCGAGCAGAGCCGTCTTCGAGACGCCATAGTGGATCATCTCGGCGGGGATGGCGACCGCCGAGTCACTGGCGATGTACTGCACGCGGCCCCAACCGCGTTCCATCATCCCGGGCAGGTAGGCGCGGGTCAGCCGGACGCCGGCCAGCACGTTCACCTCGAAGTAGCGACGCCACTCCTCGTCCGAGATCTTTAGCGCCGGAGTGGGGCCGAAGACGCCGAGATTGTTGACCAGGATGTCGACGCTGGGCAGGAGGTCGAGCGCGCGGGCCGTACCGTCGTCGGTCGACACGTCGGCGTCCACCTCGACGACCTCGGCGCCGGGGACCTCGCCGCGCAGCGCCGTGGCCGCGCGCTCGACCGAGGCGGCGGTACGGCCGTTCACGGCCACCCGGGCCCCCGCGCGGGCGAGCCCGACCGTGATGGCGGCGCCGATTCCCTGGGTCGAGCCCGTCACCAGCGCGGTCCTGCCGGCGAGATCGATCTGAACCGTCATGGCTGTCCTGTCCGTTCGCACCACACCGAACCCTGGTCGGGGGACGGCTTCCGCAATCTCGACCGTAGCCGTGCCGGCCCGACCCGGCAGGGTGAGTCGGACAGTTCACGGCCCCGCCTCGGCTGGGGCGGAAACCGCTGGTCATCCGCCGGTGGCGTTGGTCCAGCACCCGCCGGTCGTCCCCTGCCGCTAGGCTGTGGGTGCGGGCACCGATGGCCCATCGCCGGGCCCGCCCCTCCGCCTCCCACGGCTTCGAAGCTGCCGATGACTGAGTCGAGCGCTGCCGTGCACATCTTTTGGAGCACCTCGTGCCCGATATGACCTCCGCCCGCAACCCCTTCACCATCGAGGGGGGCAGGGTCGTCGACGACGAGCGCAGTCCGGCCGCGGACGTCAGTGCCGCGTCCATGACCCGCCTGCGTACCCCCTTCGCGGCCGAGGCCGAGTCCGGCGCGCCGGCCGACCGGCCCGGCCGACCGGAGGAGAAAACCGTAATCTGACCCGCCGCCGCTCGTCTCCGATCACGAGGCGGTCAGCGCGCACGCGCGCCGACCGGACCGAGCGCAGGAGGAGTGGGACCCATGTCGTCAGCCGGTCGGGCAGCACCCGATCCCGGGCTGGTCGTCGCGGCTCGACAGGGCGACCGGCGCGCTCTCGACGACGTCGTGGCGGCCTCGCTTCCGCTGGTCTACAACATCGTCGGGCGTGCGCTCCGCGGCCACGCCGACGTCGACGACGTGGTCCAGGAGACGTTGGTACGGGTGATCCGGCACCTGCCCGCGCTCAACGACCCGGCGGCGTACCGGTCCTGGCTCGTGGCGATCACCATCCGCCAGGTGCGCGACTGGGACCAGCGTCGCCGCATCGCCCTCAACCGGGACGCCGGGCTCGACGCGATCCACAACGTGCCCGACCCCGCCTCCGACTTCGCCGGGATGACGATCCTCCGGCTCGGCCTCACCGACCAACGACGTGAGGTCGCCGAAGCGACCCGCTGGCTCGACCCGGACGACCAGGAACTGCTCTCGCTCTGGTGGCTGGAGGAGACCGGCGAGCTGACGCGTGCCGAGATCGCCGAGGCCGCGAGTCTGTCGCCGGGACACGTCGCGGTGCGCATCCACCGGATGAAGGAGCAGATCCAGAGCGCCCGGGGCGTCGTCCGCGCCCTGCGTGCCCGCCCTGGCTGCCCGGACCTGCGCGCGGTGGCGGCCGAGTGGGACGGCACTCCCAGCCCGCTGTGGCGCAAGCGGCTGGCCCGACACATCCGTGACTGCGCGTTCTGCGGGCACCTGGGCACCACGTTCCTGCCGATCGACAGGCTGCTCGCCGGGATGCCGATGCTGCCACTGCCGGCCGGCATCAGCGCCCACGTCCCGAGCGCGACCGTGCCCCCGGCCGCCGCGCCGGCCGTCGGACCGCATCCCCCGGGCGTCGCCGAGCTTGCGGTGCACGCGCCCCGTGGTGTGGTTCCTTACCTGGCCGCCGGAGTGGTTGCCGCGGTCCTCGCGATCACCACGGTGGTGGTGGTGCTGCCGGACGATCCGGCCGCCGGGCCCTCCTGGGCCGTCCCGCCGCCCGCGGCGCCCACCACCGCCGCCTCCGCGTCCGCCTCCCCGAGCAGCGCGCCGTCACCGAGCGCGCGCCCCACGTCGAAGGCCCCGGTCGCACCGGCGGCGGTCAGCTCCGCGCGCAAGGGCGTCGGGGTGTGGAACTTCGCCGGAGCGAGCCAGGCGTTGGCCAGCTCGAAGGCCGGCTGGTACTACACCTGGGGCACCCAGCACCCGGGGATCAGCACTCCGCGCGGCGGGACGTTCGTACCCATGATCCGCAGCGCGGAGAACGTCACCGCCGCGGAGCTGGCCCGGGCCAGAGCCGCCGGGCCGTACCTGCTCACCTTCAACGAGCCGGACCTGCCCGAACAGGCGAACATGACAGTCGAGCAGGCCCTGGACCTGTGGCCGCAACTGATGGCGACGGGCAGCAGGCTGGGCAGCCCGGCGGTCGCCTGGGGCGGCCCGGACCCGCAGGGTTGGCTGGACCGGTTCATGACCGGCGCCGAGGCCCGAGGTCACCGGGTGGACTTCATCACCCTGCACTGGTACGGCGCCGACTTCACGACCGCGGCGGCGGTGAACCAGCTCCGGCAGTACCTGCAGGCCGTCCACCAGCGGTACCAGAAGCCGATCTGGCTGACCGAGTTCGCTCTGATCCGCTACGACGGCGGGCGTCAACAGTTTCCGAGCCAGGAGCAGCAGGCGGCCTTCCTCACCGCGGCTGCCGGCATGCTCGGCCAACTCTCCTACGTGCAGCGATACGCCTGGTTCGGCCTCCCCGCCACCGACAAGGACCGGTCCGGGTTGTTCAGCGACGGCACCACGGCGACAGCGATCGGCCGCGCGTTCCAGGCCGCGCATTGAACGGGCGGGCCGGGCTGTCCGGGCGGGCTGGGCGGATCGTCGGCGTCGTCGCGACGCTGGCCGCGACGGCGCTGGCCGTCGGTCTGACCCGGGATGCGGGCCGCACCGACCGGACCGCCGCGCCCGCGTCAGCCGCTCCCGCGCCGACTCCGCCGGTACTGCTCAACGGCACCGATGACGCCTTCATCCAGCTGCTGCTCCCGATGAACGAGGGTGCGCTCGCGTTGATCGACGCCCTCGACGATCGTCCGTCGGCCGCCGACCCTGCGCTGCGCGCCGTCCTCGGCGACATCCGGGCGGCGCACCGGGCCGAGTCGGTGGAACTGCGCAGGCTGCTGGCCGCCGGCAACATGCCGGAACAGAACATCCATGCGGGGCATCAGATGCCCGGCATGGTCACCGAGGCCGCTCTCGCCGAGCTGCGCGCCGCTCCCGAGGCCGAGGTGCGGTCCCGGGCCGTCGGTCTGATCCGGGCGCACCTCGCGCAGACCGTCGTGCTGTGCCGGGGCGAACAGACCGCCGGAGGCAGCCCGGAGGTGAAGACCCTCGCCGGCCGGATCCAAAAGGCGCGGGCTGCCGAACTGAACGCTCTGGGACGGCAGAGGGCTGAGCAGCAGTGACGGACTAGGCCGGCGGCTCGATCGCCTCGACGAGCACCTGGAGCACGTGCCGGTACGACTGCCCGGTGGCCCGGCTCATGCCCATCTCGCAGGTGCGGTTGCAGGAGGCGTACGCGTCGTGGTCGCGTTGGTTGACCTCGGCGGCCTGCGCGGCGGTGGCGCCGCCGGTGACCTCCGGATGCAGCAGCCCCCGGTCTCCGGCGAAGGCGCAGCATCCCCAGCTGTCCGGCACGGTCACGGTGTCGGCGACCGCCCGGGCCACGGTGTGCAGGTCGTCGATGCCGCCGAGGTGCACGGTGGAGCACGTGGGGTGCAGGGCCAGCGAGCCCAGCCGCCGGGGTTCGGGCAGCGCCGGCAGGAGGTGTTCGGCGGTGAAGGTGACGCTGTCGACGAAGCGCAGAGCGGCGTACCGTGCCCGGTCTTTTTCGGCCAGCGCGGCGGTCAGCTGGGTCAGCCCGTGGGTGCAGGACGACGCGTCGCACACGATGGGCAGGCGGCCCTGGTCGCTGGCCGTCCACAGCGCGGCCAGGGTCCGCTCGGCCATCTCGCGGTGGCCGGCGGGGTAGCCCTTGGACTGCCAGGGCGTCCCGCAGCACAGCCCCGCCGTCTCGGCCGGCACGACCACCGGCACCCGCGCCAGCTCGCACAGGCGCAGGAACGCCGCCGCCGAGCCGCCGGACGGGCCGTCCTCCGGTGCGAAGACGCTGCCGATGCACGCCGCGAAGAACACCGCCCGTGCGTCCGGCGCGCTGCGTGGCTCGGGGCGGGGCCCGCCGGCGCGCGGCATGTCGGCGCTCCACTGTGGTACGAGTTCGGTGGCGCCGAGTGCACGGATCACCCCGGTGGCGGCGCGGGTCAGCGGTGTCGGCACGGCGTGTGCGGCGTTCAGCCCGACCCGGACGCCGGCCACGGCGCCCTTCCAGTGCCGGGCGACACCGCGGGCGGTGCGCTGGGCGAGTGGGCTGTGCCGCTCCGCGCGCAGCCGCTTCATCGCCGCGCCGGTGTCGATGCCGACCGGGCAGGCGGTGACGCAGAGGCTGTCGGCGGCGCAGCTGTCCACCGCGGCGTAGTCGTAGTCGGCGGTCAGCTCCCGGCGGCGTTCCTCGTCCCCGGCGGCCGTGGCGAGGGCGATCTGCCGTTGCAGGACGATGCGCTGTCGGGGCGTGGTGGTGACGTCGGCGGTGGGGCAGACCGGTTCGCAGTAGCCACACTCCACGCAGGCGTCCAGCTCCTCATCGACTGTCGGGACGGCCTTGAGCTGCCGCAGGTGCACCGTCGGGTCGTCGTTGAGCAGTACGCCGGGGTTGAGCAGGCCGCTCGGGTCGCACAACCGCTTCAGCTCGCGCATCACGTCGTACAGCTCGTCGCCGTACTGTCGCCGGACGAAGGGCGCCATGGCGCGACCGGTGCCGTGCTCGGCCTTGAGTGTTCCCCCCTCGGCCAGCACGAGGTCGACCATGTCGTCGGTGAACCGGGCGTAGCGGTCGATCTCGGCCGGTGTGTCGAAGGACTGGGTCAGCATGAAGTGCAGGTTGCCGTCGCGGGCGTGTCCGAAGATCACCGCGTCGGGGTAGCCGTGCCGCTCGAACAGGCGGATCAGCCCGTCGCAGGTGCCGGTCAGGCGCGGCATCGGCACGGCGACATCCTCCAGCAGGGCCGTGGTGCCGGGCGGGCGGGCGCCGGCGACCGCCGTGTAGAGGCCCTTGCGCAGGTGCCAGAGCTTGGCCCGCTCGCGCGGGTCGTGGGTCAGCTCGGTGCCGGTGACGGCGGGCAGCCGGTCGAGCACGGGCTGGGCGTCGGCCAGCGTCGCGGCCAGCCGCTTCGCGGTGTCCTCGGCGAACTCCACCAGCAGCGCGGCGTGCCCGACGACCGTCAGCCCGCGCAGGGCCGGGCTCGCGTCGGGGTCGCGCTGGCTGACCCGCAGCGCGGCGGCGTCGAGCAGTTCGGCGGTACGCGCGCCGGCGGCGAGCAGGGCGGGCAGCGCGTCGGTGGCGGCGCTGAGACCGGGCAGGATCAGCAGGCCGGTGGCGGCATGTCGGTGGATCTCGACGGTCCGGAAGACGGCCTCGGCCACGAAGCCGAGCGTGCCCTCGCTGCCGATCATCAGGTGGGCCAGCATCTCGACCGGGCTGTCGTGGTCGAGCAGCGAGTTCAGTCCGTACCCCATGGTGTTCTTCATGGCGAACAGCCGCTCGATCGTGGCCCGCGACCCCGGCGTCGCGCGCACCCGGTCGCGCAGGCGCAGCAGCCCGGCGTGCAGCTCGGGCTCGGCGGCGCGCAGCCGGTCGTCGGCGTCGCGCGCGGCGGAGTCGACGACGGTGCCGGACGGGAGGACGAAGCGCAGCGACTCCATGGTGCGGTACGCGTTGTCGGTGGTGCCGCAGGTCATCCCGCTGGAGTTGTTGGCCACCATGCCGCCCACCGTGCAGGCGGACTCGCTGGCCGGGTCCGGTCCGAGCCGGCGGCCGTAGCGGGCCAGCCGGGCGTTGGCCTGCCGGATCGTCAGGCCCGGCTGGAGCCGGATGCGGCGGCCGTCGTCGAGCACCTCGGCGTGCCGCCAGTCGGTGCGCACGTCGACCAGCACGCCCGCGCCGCCGGCCTGCCCGGCGAGGCTGGTGCCGCCACCGCGCAGGGTCAGCGGCACGCCGGCCTCCCGGGCGCCGACCATCAGCGCGCCCACCTCGGCCGCCGAGGCCGCGCGGACCACGGCCTGCGGCTCGAACAGGTACGGCGAGGCGTCGTGCGCCGCCGCCAGCCTCCGGGGCAGCTCGGCGCTGGCCCGGGTCGGATCGTCGAGGCGCGAGCGCAGCAACTCGGCGACCTCGCGGGCGCGGACGCCGGCGGCGCTCGGCACGGGAACGACGGTGCTCATGGGCGATCCTCCCGGGAAGGGGTGGTCAGTCGGCGACGATCAGCATCCGCTCGGGGGCGGTGTCGACCGGCGCCGGCAGCCGCAGCGGTTGGCGGCCGGGGGTGATGCTGCCGAGCACCGAGGCGTGCCGTGCGCCGGTGCCCGAGGGCAGGGTGCCCGACAGCCCGTGCACGGTCAGGTAGCCCAGCAGCGCGAAGGCCAGTGCCTCCTTGGCGTCGGACGCGACACCCACCTCGTCGCTGGACGTCAGGTGGACGTCCGGCAGCTCGTCGCTGATCATCCGCAGCAGCGTCGGGTTGTGCGCGCCGCCGCCGGAGACGACGAGGCGGGTGACGCCTTGCTCGCGGCAGGCGTCGGCCACCGTGACCGCCGTCAGCCGGGTGAGCGTGGCCAGCACGTCGTTCGGCTCCGGCGTGGGGGCGTCGGCGAGGGCGGCGAGCAGGTACGGCAGGTGGAACAGCTCCTTGCCGGTGCTCTTCGGGCCGGGCTGCCGGTAGTACGGCTCGTCGAGCAGCCGCCGCAGCAGGACCGGGTTGACCTGCCCGGCTGCCGCGCCGCGCCCGTCCCGGTCGTACTCCTCGACGCCGCCGCTGAAGTGGCGGACGGCGACGTCGAGGAGCGCGTTGGCCGGCCCGGTGTCGAACGCGAGGGGATCCGCGTCCCGCGCGACGACGGTGATGTTGGCGATGCCGCCCAGGTTCAGCGCGGCGGGGACGCCGGGCAGGCCGCGCAGCAGCAGCGCGTCGAACAGGGCGACCAGGGGTGCGCCCTGGCCACCGGCGGCGACGTCGCGGCTGCGCAGGTCGGCCACGACCGGAAGGCCGGTGGCCTCCGCGATCCAGGCCGGCTGACCGAGCTGGAGGGTGCCGCGGACCGTTCCCGCCTCGACCCAGTGGTGCATGGTCTGCCCGTGCGAGACGACCAGGTCGGCGCGGCCGCCGCAGAGTTCCGCGACCGCCCGCACGCCCGCCTCGGCGAAGGTCTGGCCGATGCCGGTGTCCACCACGCAGATCGCCTCGGTGATGGTCGTCGCGGGTGGCAGGGCCGCGGCGATCCGGGCGCGCAGCTGGTCGGGGTACGGGTGGCTGAGCCGGCCCAGCGGTCGCATCCGCAGGGTGTCGCCGCTCAGGTCGAACTCGGCTGCGGCGGCTTCGATGCCGTCGTAGGAGGTTCCGGACATCAGGCCGATCACGCGCATCGCGTCCTCCTTCACGCCCGGCCGGCGGGTGCCGTCGCGGCGTCGTCGTCGACCTCGTCGCGTCGTCCATGGTCGTACGGCGTCTCCGGGGCCGGGTGGAACCGGCTCGACACCGCGCCGACGACCAGGGTGATCAGGACGCCGATCGGCACCAGCCACTGCGCGGCGATGGCGGTCGCGGTGGTGGTACCCGCCGTCGTCACATCGATCTTGACGAAGCGGACGATGTAGGTCATCACCGCCACGGTGACGAGGAAGGCGATGAAGGCGTCGACCTGGTTGGCCCGCTTGACCAGACGGCCGAGCAGGAAGGCCCCGAGCAGCGCCCCGTAGGTGTAGCCCGCGATGGTCAGACCGGTCAGGTAGACGTTTCCGGTGCTGGAGCTGAACGCGCAGGCGAAGATCGCCATCAGCACCGCCCAGACCAGGGTCATCACCCGGGCGAGCCGGAGCATCGCGTCGTCGGACGGGACCTTGCGCGAGAAGCTGTGGATGAAGTCGGCGACGGTGGAGTTCGACATCGAGTTCAACGCCGACGACAGCGAACCCATCGCGGCGCCGAGGATGCCGGCCACCAGCAGACCTGAGATGCCGACCGGCAGGGCGTGCAGGATGAAGCTCGGGTAGAGGTTGTCGCTGCTGGCCAGGCCGAGTTCCTTGAAGGTCTGACCCTTGTTGTACGACCACAGCAGCGCGCCGACCAGGGAGAACGCGGCGAACTGGATGACCACGAAGACGCCCGAGGAGATCATCGCCTTCTGCCCGTCGCGCAGCGTGCGGGTGGACAGGATGCGCTGGACGATCAGCTGGTCCGACCCGTGGCTGGCCATCGCGAAGATGGCACCACCGATGATCGCGGTCGGCAGGGCGAACGGGCTGGTGAGCACGTGCGCGAGGGTGAAGTTGGTGTCGAAGAGCTGGAACTTGCCGGCGTCCAGCGCCTGCGAGTAGCCGTCGAAGCCGACGGCGTGGCTGAGCACCGCGATGGCCAGGATCGCCCCGCCCAGGTACAGCCCCATCTGGATGGCGTCGGTCCAGATGACCGCCTTGATGCCGCCGAGGTAGGTGTAGACCACCGTGATGAGCGTGAGGACCACGATGATGGCCTGGTAGCCGACGTGCAGGCCGAACTCGTCGAGGAGCAGCTTGATGGGGATGGCCGAGGCGAACAGGCGGACACCCTCGGCGAGCAGGCGGGTGAAGACGAACGTGACCGACGCCAGACCCTGAAGTTTCAGGCCAAACCGCTCACCGAGGTACTGGTAGGCGCTGACGAACCCACCCCGTTTGTAGAGCGGGATGAGCACCGTGGCCACGACGACGCGACCGATGACGTAGCCCAGGGCCAGCTCGACGTTGCCGAACCCCTGACCGCTGTAGGCGCCACCCGGCACGCTGATCACGGTCAGGACGCTGGTCTCGGTGGCGACCACGGAGAACGAGACGGTCCACCACGGCAGCCGGCCCTCGCCCACGAAGTAGTCCTTGGCGGATTTCTGCTTGCCGGACAGGCGCAGTCCGACGAAGGCGATCACCACGAGGTACAGCACGATCACGACAAGGTCGAGTTGGCGCACGGTTCACTCCCCACCCAGCGGGTTGTCAATAAGTGACGTTGGCCCACACTAACGCGAAACTTTTTGCCAGCGCCCGTCCGGGCTGGTTACGCTGTGGTTTCAGCCTGCTGATAGAGGGTGCGTTGGCCCAGCAGGACGCGCCCGGTGGCACTCGGCGGCTGAACATCAGCGAGAGGAACGAACACCGGATGGACCTCAGCACCCTCGGCACCGAGACCCGCAACGACAAGACCAGCGACCTCGACCGAATGTCTCCCACCGAGTTGCTTCTCGCGATGAACGACGAGGACCGCTCGGTCGCCGACGCCGTCCGTCGGGCCGTGCCGGACATCGCCGCCGCCGTCGACGTCATCGTGGCGTCGCTACGCCAGGGCGGACGGCTGATCTACCTCGGCGCGGGCACCAGCGGCCGGATCGGCATGCTCGACGCCGTCGAGATCCCACCCACCTTCGGTACGACGCCCGACCGGGTCATCGGTCTGCTCGCCGGCGGGGCACGAGCCTTCGGCGTCGCCGTCGAGGGCGCCGAGGACGACCCGGCCCGCGCCGTCGCCGACCTCGACGCGGTCGGCCTGACCGCCCGCGACACGGTGGTCGGGCTCGCCGCCAGCGGCCGTACCCCGTACGTGGTCGGCGGGTTGGATCACGCCCGCGCGCGCGGCGCGGCGACCGTCTCCGTGGCCTGCAACACCGACGCCGTGATCAGCCGGCACGCCGACGTCGCCATCGAGGTGCCCACCGGCCCCGAGGTGCTCACCGGCTCCACCCGGCTCAAGGCCGGCACCGCCGAGAAGCTCGTCTGCAACATGCTCTCGACCGCCACGATGGCCCGGCTCGGCAAGGTCTACGGCAACCTCATGGTGGACATGAACGCCACCAACGCCAAGCTCGTCGACCGGGCACGCCGGATCGTCGCCGAGGCCGCCGACACCGACCTCGACACGGCCGCGCGGGCGCTCGCGGCGGCGCACGGGCACGCCAAGACGGCCATCGTGCTGCTGCTCGCCCACTGCACGGCCGAGGAGGCCGCTGCACGGCTGCGCGCCGCCGACGATGACGTCCGGGCGGCCGTCGCGGCCTGACCGCAACGCGTCGCGCGTCGTCGCTGGCGTGCCCCGGTGGTCAGCGGTTCAGGTAGGCGGCCAGGCCGCCGAGCTCCTCGCTCGCGATGAACACCGACCGCACGTTGAGGATGGCCTCCTCGACGTGGGCCTCGCAGCCCCACGCCGCATCACCCCACGAATCGGCGATCTTGATCTTCGCTGGTGCGGCGCACCCCTGGTCGCCGCCGAGCTGGCAGTGCTCGGGGTGCGGTCGGGCGGCCTGTGCGGCCGCGGCGGCGCGCATCCGGTCGGCGAGTTCCGCGGCGGCGGTGGCGCGCTGCTCGGCCTCGGCGCGCAGCTGCCGCTCCGCGCGTACCGCCTTGGCCAGCTCCTCATGCGCGGCCTTGGCGCGTGCTTCGGCGGCCGTCTTCGCCTGCTCGACGTGGTGGCGTTCGATGGCCAGGGCCGCGGTGTCGGCGAAGACCCGGGCCAGAGCGAGATCGGCGTCCTGCGGGACACGCGGGGTGCGGTGGTACATGGCGAAGGTGCCCAACAGGCTGCCGTCGCGGGCCAGGATCGGCATCGACCAGCAGGCGGCGAGGCCGGCCCGCTCGGCCAGGTCGCGGAAGTCGTCCCAGAACGGGTCGTTGGCGATGTCGGTGACGATGACTGGTTCCCGCCGGTGCGCGGCGGTGCCGCACGAGCCGACGCCCTCGCCGGTGGCGATCCCGTCGATGGCCTGGTTGTAGAACTCGGGCAGGCTCGGTGCGGCGCCGTGGCGCAGGTGCCGGCCGTCCGGATCGGCGAGCAGCACGGAGACGAGCACCTGCTCCGGCGCCAGGTTTTCGATGCAGCGGGCCATCCCGTCGAGCACCTCGGCCAGGGGCGCCTGGCGGGCGATCTGCTCCAGCATGGCGCGGTGTTCGGCCATCAACCGCTGGGCGTGCTTGACCTGCGTGGTCTCCACACCGATCACGCGGATCCCGGTCACGGTGCCGCTGGCGTCGCGGCGTGGCTCGTAGGTGAAGTCGAAGAACGCCTCCCGCGCGTGCGGACCGGTCCCCAGCACGACCCGGGCGTCCCGACCGGTGTAGGGCTCACCCGTGCGGTAGACCTCGTCCAGCAGAGCGACGAAGCCCTGACCGGCCAACTCGGGCATCAGCTCGGCGATCGGGACCCCGGTGCGCGCCCGTTCCTCACCGATGGTGGCGAAGAACGCCGGGTTCGCCGTCTCCACCACATGCGTCGGCCCCACGAGCGACGCGAAAACGGCGATGGACTGCCCGAACAGCGCCCGCAGATCCTCCTCGGCCGTCTCCCCGGCACTCACCGCAGTCGACCGCTGGCCCGATACCGCCGTCATGCCGTGGTCGCCCCTCTCCTGTACGACTTCGTCGGATGGCTCATGGTCCGCCGCCCGCTGACGGTCGCCAGAGTACGGGGAAGACCGCGAAGCCGCCGTGCAGCGTACCGATGCTCAGGCAGCGGCTGTCGTACCGGTGCGGCGGCGGCTCAGCCGCACTCGTCCACGAACTTGTAGTAGCTCATCCGGAAGCGTTGCAGCAGGGCGCGCATGAAGTCCGGACCGGCCTCCGGCGGCACCCGCTCCGCGCCGACCGGCACACCGTTGTCGTAGAAGTCCTGTGCGAGCGCGCCCCACTCGGGGTCGACGATGGTCAGCGACACCGCCTGGCCCGGCTGCCAACGGAACTCGGCCACCCGCCGGTTGGTGTGCTGGGCGAACGTGCGGAATCGGCGCCGACGGTCTCCGCCGCGGCCTCCGCCACCTGCGGTGCCAGGCGCCCCTGTGCCCGGCGCATCACCGCCAGCACCTCGGCGGTGATCTCGTCCGCCCGCCACCGCAACACCCGGTCGTCGAGTCGAAGGTCGGTCATGGCGCCGGACGCGGCGACGGTCACCTGGACCGCGCCGTCCGCACCGTCGGCGGTCGCCGACAGCGCCGCCACCCGCTCGGACAACTCCTGCGCCCGGGCGGCCCGCTCGGAGATGCCCGCCGACCAGGAGGCGACGAACCGCTCGGTCGCCGCGCCGAAGTCGCCGCTGGGAAACTGCGCCATCAGACCTCCCCGTGTGACGGCTGCCGGCCGCCTCGGGGTGACACCGGGGGCGCGGCCACCACACGATACGTCCTGACCCTCCGACGTGGAGTCCGCGCGGCGGCTGTCCGCACGGACGGCGGCCGGCCGCTCAGTTGAGCGGCCGGCCGTCGCGAATCGGGTACGGGTCCTCGTGCGGACTCCTACCGCTCAGCCGCGAATCCACTGCTGATTGCTGCCACCGGTGCAGGTCCAGATCTGGACGGCGGTGCCGTTGGCGGTGCCCGCGCCGTTGACGTCCAGGCAGAGCCCCGATCCGACCCCGGTGATCGTGCCGTCGGCGTTGACACGCCACTGTTGGCCGCTACCGCCGTTGCAGGTCAAGATCCGCGCACGGGTCCCCGCGGCGGTGCCCGGTACGTCGAGGCACTTGTTGCCGTAGACGGTCAGTTGGTTGCTCGTGGTGAGCGTCCACTGCTGGTTGGCGCCGCCGTTGCAGTCCCAGATCTGCACCACCGAACCGTCGGCCTGGCTGGCCCCGTTGACGTCCAGGCACCGGTTGGAGCCAGCGCCGCGGATCGCTCCGGTCGCGCCCGGCTCACCGGAGTTGCCGACCGGCGTGATGGAGAGGTTGTCGAACTGGGCGGTGACTCCCTGACCCGTGCCGTACCCGATCTGGCCGGCGACCCAGGTCGAGTCGGAGACCGTTCCGACGGTGGTGCCGTCGATCGCCGCGGTGAGGGTGCTCCCGTTGAGCGTCAGCGACAGGGTGTGCCAGCGCCCGGTGCCCAGCGCGGAGGTGTTTCCGCTGGCCAGCGTGCGCCAGTTGCCGCTGGTGTTGTTGCTCCGGATGGACCACGCGCCACCGTCGGTCACCCGGAAGTAGTACCCGTTGAGGTTCTGCGGGCCCTGGTGGTTGTACGTGTTGGCGCGTCCGATGAGCTGCGCGTAGCCGGACTTCTCCAGCATGACGTCCGAGGAGACCGTGTAGTTGCGCCACGACAGGTCACCCAGCAGCGTGTACGGCTCGGCCTGGCCGGACGTCCAGAAGATCGGCGTCTGCTCCGACATCTGGCGTACGCACTGGCCTGCGCGACCACCCCCGCAGCCGGCGATCTCGAACGAGCCCTGCTGGTCCATCAGGTACTTCGCCTCGCGCCCGACGGCGTAGCTGTCGAAGGTGTCGTTGTACGGCAGCTTCAGGTTGCCCGCCGCCGGGCTGGCCGCCGTGCTCTTACCCTGCCCGGTGGTGGTGGTGATGCTGTAGACGTAGCCGGGCTGGACGGTGAGCGAGAAACGCCCGCCGCTCGGCGTGATGTCGCTGCCCCTGACGAAGTGGTCGGCGGTGTTGTTCGACCGGACGTTCGTCGACCAGACGTGCACGGCGCCGGTGGACAGCCCGCCGGTGACGGTGAAGTCGAGGGTCTGCGCTGAGCCGGCGTCCATCGTCTCGATGATGGTGCTGTAGTCGCTGTTGTTGGTGGACTTCAGCGACACGTAGCTGCCGTTGTTGCGGTTGCCGCCGAGGTAGCCGCTCGATCCGTCGAGGTAGCGCCAGCCCGGGGCGGTGAACTGCGTGGTCTGCGCCATCACCCACGTGCTCTTGCCGATGGAGTAGGCACCGGACCAGGGCTGCTGCGCCACCGCCACACCCGTGGTCGCCCAGGGGATGTTGGGAGTGATGGCGGCGATGGCGGGCCAGTTGATGTAACCGGTCATCTTGCCGTCGATGTAGCCGCGGTTGATGCCCCGGGCGAGGGCCTGCGCGCCGGCGTTGTAGTCGTCGGAGCCGTTCTCGCTGGCCCAGAGCGACTTGCCGGTGGACACCGCGTTGTTGGAGCTGGGGCAGCTGGACTGGGCGCTGCGGTATCCGCAGACGTAGTGGCTGCCGAAGACCTGTACGGCGTTGGCGAACGCCGGATCCCGCAGCGATTCGTCGGCGGCGGCCCAGCCGAAGTCGTCCGAGGCGACGATCTTCACGCTGCTGTAGCCGCGGGAGTTGAGAGCCGAGCGCAGGTTCTTGTACCAGGTGGCGTTGTAGCCCTTCTCGTTCCACCCGCCGAGGTAGTTGATGGTCAGCCCGTGGGTGGCCGCGCAGTCCAGCCAGGCCACCAGGTAGTCGATCGAGTCGTTGGACCAGAAGTTGCCGTTCCCGATCCAGCCCGGCGCTCCCCAGGCCAGGCCCGCCAGGGCGATGTTGGCGTTGCGCGCCCGCGCCTGCTCCATCAGCCACCACTCGTAGCCCCGGTTGCAGTTGATGGCGCCCCGGGTGTGCTCGTGGCTGGGCTCCGCCCCGGAGGTGGAGTTCGTGTCCCCGCCGATCTCCGTCTTCAGTAGCTGCATGGCGGCGCCGCGGCCCGGCTTGAACAGGTAGTCCAGGATGTCACTGCGCTGGGGCTCCGGGTAGTCGATCAGCAACCTGCTGTTGCCGCCACCGCCACTGACCGCGCCGATCCCGTCGAGCGCCCGTCCACCGGATCCGCCGTTGATCGTGATGGCGGTTGCCGCCTGGGCGGGGGAGGCGAACCCGGTCAGCACGGCCGCCGCCAGGACCACCCCTCCCAGCGCCGAAGCGGTCAGCCGACGCGGACGTCGCGTGCTTCGCCATGACCAGCGGCGCGGCCCGCCCTCGCCAGTGCTGCGCCGATGACTCCCTCTACCGAACATCTGACTCGCCTCCCCAACCGCTTTCGACCCCGAAGCCGTACGGCAGGTGTCGAGCTGTCGTACCGCGGAGGCCTCTTATCGAAGATCGTTAATAAGCAGACGTCGTATGTTAGGCACCGCATCGGTCGGCGGTCAACGGCAACGACCAACCACAAATGCCGCGATCTTGGGCGGCGGGATCGTCGGAGCCTCACAAAAGGTTCGATGAATGCTGCGTCGAGCGTTCACCGGCAGGGCGGGCCGGCGCGGCGGCGGGAACCGGAGGTAGGTAGACCCGCCCGCCCCCGGGGGGGGGC
>NZ_JBEXHY010000013.1:0-83913 GCF_040608295.1 Micromonospora sp. NPDC005197
CTCTCCTGCCCCAGGTGGCGCAGGAGAGGCGACGGCGTCGGCGGGGCGGCCGCTGGTCGTCAGGCGGGCCGCGCCCCTCTGCGGAAGCCCAGGATCACGACCGCGCCCACCACCAGATGCATCAGGACAAGGGCGAACCTGGTGCCGGCCGAGGCGTCGACCAGGGACGCGGGCACGAGAGACAGCACGAGGACGGCCACCGCGATCCCCGTCCAGATCGTCGTGGCGCGAGCCGAGAGGCGTTCGAGCACCGCCAGGAGGCCCCAGCCGAGCAGCCCCGCGAGCGCGGACGTCACGAGCACGGCGAGCACCGTGACGTCCTGCGGACCGGAGCCCTGGTCGACGGTGAGCTGCGCGCCGGCGAGGGTCGCGATCGACCACACGGCCACGGCGGCGAGCACGGCGACCACGAGGGCGATGGACCGGTTCCGCACGCGCGAAGCGCCGTCGACGGCCCGGGGAGCAGAGGCTTCCGCAGACATCAGGGGTGACTCCTCAGTAGAGGGATACGGTGTCGAGATCGAACCGTACCAGAAGGTTTTGTTCTTAACTATCTTGTTCTCACCTTGTCCGATGTGGCGCGACAATGCTCCGCTACGAGATAGTTCGAATCACAAACTAGTTGTTAGGCTGCCGCCATGACCACCGGAACCTCGGGGCCCGATGCCGCAGCCCCCGACCTGATGTTTCTGATGTCCTGGGCCACCCACGCGCTGGCGCAGGAGCACGCCGCCGCGCTCTCCGGCCTGGGCATCTCGACGCGTGCCTACTGCGTGCTCGATCGCGGCCGCACCGGTGAGTACACCCAGAGTCAGCTCGGCGAGATGTGCGGCATCGACAAGACGACGATGGTGGTCACCCTCGACGAGCTGGAACGTGCCGGCCTGGTCGGGCGCCGCACATCGACTACCGACCGACGCGCCCGCATCGTCACCGTCACGCGCGACGGCGAGCGGCTGGTCGCCGAGGCGCGGCAGATCGTCACGCGGCTGCAGAGTGACATCCTCGCCACGGTCCCGGCGCGTGACCGCGCAATCTTCCTGGACGTGCTCGGTCGACTGGTGGACGGCCGGCTGTCGACCTTCGTACAGACCGAACGGCGCGCCCGCAGACGGTCCTCCCGGGCAGCCTGACCACCGCTGCGAGGACCCGCCGGCAACGGACAGCGGTCCGTCGTGGACGAGCCCGATTGGCACGCCGGCGCGACTAGACTCGCAGGCGGCGTCGAGCGGGGGAGCATGTCCAGGTGAGTTCGGACCAGCTCCTCGTCACGCTGGACCGGGACAGTTCGGTTCCGTTGCAGCAGCAGCTCTGCGACCAGATCAGTGGGTCCGTGCGGGCCGGCCGGCTGCGCCCGGGCGACGCGGTGCCGCCCAGCCGCGAGCTGGCGCACCAGCTCGGGGTCTCCCGGACGGTGGTGACCCGGGCGTACGAGCTGCTGCGGGCCAACGGGGTGCTCACCTCACGGCGCGGTTCCGGCACGCGGGTCAGCGCCGCCCTGACCGACACGCCGCCACCCGCCCCCCGCGCCGCCCGCGCGCACCTGCGACCCGAACCCCCACTTCCCACCGACGCCGGCAGTCCGCTGTGGAAGCCGTGGGAACCGGCGCCGATGCACCGGCCGGACGGGACGTACGACTTCCGGCACGGCACCCCGGCGCTGGCCAGCTTCCCGGTGACCCGGTGGCGGCAGTCCCTCGCCGACGCGGTGAGCCGGGCCGACGCGGTGGCCCTGGGCTACGGCCCGGCCGAGGGCGCGCTGTCGTTGCGTGCCCAGATCACCGCCCTGCTGCGGCGCAGTCGTGCGCTGGACGCCACCCGCGAGAACACGGTGGTGACCAGCGGCGCCACCCAGGCCATGGACATCCTGGTCCGGCTGCTCGTCGGCCCCGACGACGTGGTGATCATCGAGGACCCGAGCCACACCGTGCTGCGGCAGATCTTCGGCTATTCGCGGGCCGCGGTGGTGCCGGTCGGTGTCGACGAGGAGGGCCTGCGGGTCGACGAGATCGAGTGCCAGGTCCGCGCGCACGGCCTCGACCCGGCCCGGGTACGCCTGGTCTACGTCACCCCGTCGCACCAGTTCCCCACCGGGTTCATCATGTCCGAGCGGCGGCGACGAGCGCTGCTGCGCTGGGCCCGCGAACACGGGGCCACGGTGCTGGAGGACGACTACCACAACGAGTTCACCTTCGCCGAGGAGCGGTTGCCGTCGCTGGCCGCCGACCCGCAGGACGCCGACGTGGTCTACGTCGGCAGCTTCAGCAAGACCCTCTTCCCCTCGCTGCGCATCGGGTACGCGGTGTTGCCGCCACATCTCGTCCGGTCGTTCCTGGGCGTCAAGTGGATCACCGACCGGCTGACCCCGACGCTTACCCAGGAGGCGCTGGCCGAGTTCATCTCCTCCGGCGCGTACGCCCGGCACATCGGCCGGATGGACCGCCTCTACCGGCAGCGGCGCGCCCGGCTGCTGGAGGCGCTGTACGAACACTTCGGCGCGGGGGTGCGGATCTCCGGCACGGCGGCCGGGCTGCACGTGCTGGTGACCCTGGGCGGCGCGCCCGACGTCGGCGAGGCCGAGATCGTGCGCGCCGCCGCCGCGCGAGGCGTACGGGTCTACCCGGCCTCGGGCTACTTCGTCACCCGCCCGCCGACCGAGCCGACCTTCCTGATCGGGTACGCGGCGCTGCCCACCGCAAAGATCACCGAGGGAGTGGCGCTGCTGGCCGCCGCGGTGCGGGACGTGACGGCTCGGTGAAGCGGGGCCGGTGAAAGCGCGCGCTCTGGGCGTACGGGACGGTGCAGTCGAAGACCGCCTTCGCCGTGCGCCCGTCGGCCGACAGCGACGGGGAGTAGCCGGTGTGCTGGCTCGGGTCGAGCGGAAAGCCCTCCCGGTCCGGCAGCACGAGCAGGTCCTGGTCGGCCTGGAAGCGGGTGACCATCGCCCACCACAGGTCCTGATCGGACTCGATGTCGACGTCCTCGCCCACGCACAGCACCAGCTTGGCCATCCGGAACTGCTCCAGCACCGCCTCGGCGGCGGCGCGTACCGCGGCGTCGTCGGACGGGCCGCGCTTGGCCGGCCACTGGAGCACCACCATGAGCTGACCGCCGCCCGCCGTGTGACAGTGCGCCGCCAGGGCCGGCGTCCCCCGGCGGCGCAGCAGGTCCAGCACCGCGGCCTCCATCCCGAAGCCGAGCAGCACCGACTGCTCGTGCCCGGGCCCGGAGACCGCCTGCAGGATCGGGCTCTCCCGGGCGGTGATCGCGGTGACCTGGATCAGCGGCAACGAGGGATGCGCCCGACCCTGGTAGCCGAGGAACTCCGGCGTGGCCACCGTGCCGTGCGCGCTCTCCGGCACCCGGTCGGCCAGCAACTCGCCCTCGATGACGTACTCGGCGTGCGCGATGAACTCGGCGTCCACCGTGGCGCAGGGCAGCAGCTCCACCGGCTGACCGGCGAGCGCGCCGGCCACCGCCAGCTCGTCGAGGTCCGGCGGGACCAGCGAGGTCGGGCAGCAGGAGGACAGCAGCACCGCCGGGCTCAGCCCGAGGTGGATCGCGATCGGCAACGGACGCCCCCGGCGCAGGGCGGCCTGGTGCGCGAGCTCCAGGTCCCGTCCGGGGACCATCCAGATGGTCAGCGTGTCGGGCCCCTGCACGCACATCCGGTGCACGGACAGGTTGCGGACCCCGGTGTCCGGGTCGGTGGCGAGCACCGCGCCGAGGGTCAGGTACGGCCCGGCGTCCTCGTCGGTGAGGACCGGCACCGGCAGCGCGGTCAGATCCAACGGCAGCGTCTCGCGCGGCCAGCGGGACGCGTCGGGGGCGGGCACCGGCGGACGGGGGGCGGCCACCGCGGCGAGCAGCCGGTGCGGCAGCTCGGCCGGCGTGCAGCCGAGCAGACCGGAGGCACGCCGGCGGGTGCCGTAGAGGCCCATCAGCACCGCCCGGGTCGGGCCGTGATCGGGGCGTACCCGGTCGAAGAGCACCGCCGGGCCGGCGCCGGTGGGCGGGGCGGCGGGCGCACCCGCCCAGCGGGCGTAGTGGGCGGAGACGCCGTAGCGGGCGGGCAGCTCCGTGGCGACGCGGACCAGCTCGCCCGGGAGCGGGTCGAGGCTGGCCAGGGCGTGCCGCAGGTCGACGGGCGGGCGGTGGCTCATCACTCCTCCGCCAGTGACGCGGTGGCACGGCGGGCTGCCAGCATGTCGAGCTGCATCCGGGTCAGCTCGTCGATGAGCGCACGGTAGGTGCCGACCGCGACCTCGGGCGGCATGCCGTGCTGGGCGGCCAGGTCGTGCACCCGGCCGAGCACCTGCCGTACCCGGTCGGGTGATCGGACGGTCGCCTCGTCCGTCTTGTGCGCGGTCAGCTCCTGCACCACCCGGGTACGCTCCGCCAGCAGGGCGATGATCCGCTGGTCGAGCGCGTCGATGGCGACCCGCAGCTCGGCGATCCGCGCCGGGCCGTCGGCGCCGCCGACCGGCGGGGAGCCGGCCGGCGGCGCGATCCGGTGCTGATCGCTCACGGCTGCGGGACCTGGTCGATCACGAAGACGACGGTGGGCTCGGCGTCGCTGCCCTGGGACCGGTGCTCCTCGTCGTCGGGGATGACGAAGCCCATGCCGGGGCGGCACGGCACCGACCGGTCCCGGAAGTGGATGGTGAACTCGCCCTGCAGGACGTAGCCGGTGTGCCCGCGCAGGCACCAGTGGTGCTCGTCGAAGCCCGGCGGCAGCTCCAGCAGGCGCAGACGCTGACCCCCGACGTACGAGATCTTGACGCGCCCCTCGGCTCCCGGCTTGTCCCACCTCTCCCACTCGGTGGCCGGGAAGTCGATGCCGACCGGCGCGGCGACCTGCTCAGTGGACATTCTCGATATCTCCTCTGGTTGGGGCGGTTTCGGTACGGCGGGGTCGCGGAACACGCTCGTTGCGGTCACGGCGCGGGAGGACCGGAGCGCCGTCGACCCGCTGGTGCCGCTTGAGCAGCTGCACCATGTCGAGCATCCGGTGCACCATCCGCTCCAGCGCGTCGACGCCCTCGACGTCGGTCAGGCCGGGAGCGCCGGTGGTGTTGCGCAGTAGGACGGGGAAGCCGCTGCCCACCAGAATCATCCGGTTGAGCAGCAGGTTGTTGACGATCTGGTTGTGCACCGAGGAGTCGCTGTACCGGCGCCCGGTGACGATGATGCCGCCGACCTTGTCGGCCAGCGGCCGGGTGAAACGCAAATAGCCGACGCCCGCCCGCTCGATGAAGACCTGCATGAGGTGGGCGAGGCCGAAGCCGTGCACCGGGGCCGCGTAGATCAGCCCGTCGGCGCTGGCCATCTGCTCCACCAGGGCGGGGACGTCGTCGTCCACCTGGCAGGGCAGGGTACGGCTGTTGCAGTCGCCGCACGGGCTGCACGGCGAGATGCGGTGCTCGCGTAGCGCGATGGTGCGCAGGATCGCGCCCCGCTCGGCGATCAGCTTGCCCGCGTACGCGATGGCGTGGTCGGTGTTGCCACCGGCCCGTTCCGATCCGTTGATGGCGAGGATGGTCGCTGCTTCGCTGTGCAATGGCACCCCCGGTGCTCGTCGCGAAGGGTGGACGCCGCAGCGGCGCCCACCCCCTTGCGAGGTCAGTCCGTCAGTTTTCCGGCGAAGTAGTCGATGTAGGCCTGCATGTCGAAGTGGCCGTGCCCCGAGAGGGAGAAGACGATGGCCTTCGACTCGCCCGTCTCCCGGCAGCGCAGCGCCTCGTCCACCGCCACCCGGACCGCGTGGGTGGACTCCGGGGCCGGCACGATCCCCTCGCTGCGGGCGAACAGCACGCCCGCCTCGAAGCAGGCGGTCTGCGGCACCGCCCGCGCCTCGATCAGGTCGATGTCCCGCAGCGCGCTGACGATCGGCGCCATGCCGTGGTAGCGCAGCCCACCGGCGTGGATCGCCGGCGGGTGGAAGTCGTGGCCCAGGGTGTGCATCTTGGCCAGCGGGGTGAGCCCGGCGGTGTCGCCGAAGTCGTAGTCGTAGCTGCCCTGGGTCAGCGACGGGCAGGAGGCCGGCTCCGCCGCGACGAACCGCACCGTCGGGCCGCCCCCCAACTGGCGGCGCAGGAACGGCAGCGCCAGCCCGGCGAAGTTGGAGCCGCCGCCGGCCGCGCCGACCACGATGTCCGGGTAGTCGTCGGCCATCGCGAGCTGGAGCAGCGCCTCCTGCCCGATGATCGTCTGGTGCATCAGCACCAGGTTGAGCACCGAACCGAGGGCGTACTTGGCGGCGCCGCCGCTGGACATCGCCGCCTCCACCGCCTCGGAGATGGCCAGGCCGAGGCTGCCGGTGGAGTCCGGGTCGGCGGCGAGGGCCGCCCGGCCCGCCCCGGTACGGTCGCTCG
Source organism: Micromonospora sp. NPDC005197 (assembly GCF_040608295.1). NCBI lineage: Bacteria > Bacillati > Actinomycetota > Actinomycetes > Micromonosporales > Micromonosporaceae > Micromonospora > Micromonospora sp. NPDC005197. The sequence continues at coordinate 6,375 of NZ_JBEXHY010000013.1, forward strand.
GGCTCGCGGTGACCGACGCGCCGAACGTCTCCATCAACCCCCGCCGGTACGGCTTCTGGTCGTAGCTGATCCGCACCATGAAGACCTCGCAGTCGAGGCCGAAGTACGCGCAGGCCATCGAGAGCGAGCTGCCCCACTGGCCGGCGCCGGTCTCGGTGGTCAGCCGCTGCACGCCGTCGAGCTTGCTGTAGTACGCCTGCGGCACGGCGGTGTTCGGCTTGTGGCTGCCGGCCGGGCTGACCCCCTCGTACTTGAAGTAGATCCGGGCCGGCGTGTCGAGGGCCTGCTCCAGGCGACGGGCGCGTACGAGCGGGCTGGGCCGCCACTGCCGGTAGATGTCGAGCACCGGCCCGGGGATGTCCACGTCCCGCTCGGTGGTGAACTCCTGCTCGATCATGCCGGTGGCGAAGAGCGGTTCGAGATCCGCCGCGGTGATGGGCTCCCGGGTGCCGGGGTGCAGCATCGGGGGCAGTCCCTTGGGCAGGTCGGGAACCACGTTGTACCAGGTCGTCGGGATGTCACTCTCGGGCAGCACGAACTTCGTCGCGGTCATGGCCTCTTCCGATGCGGGGTGGGGTGTCAGGGACTGGCGGTGGCCGGTTCGGCGAGTGCCGGCACGGGCCGGACGGCCGGTCGGATCCGCAGCGCTGCGAACGCGACCATGCCGACCACCGGGGTCAGCAGGAGCAGCAGGAGAACGGGACGGTGTCCCTGGGTCTGCCAGACGAAGCCGAGACCCATCGGCACGACCAACCGGGCGGAGCTGAGCACGAAGGCGTTCAGGGCCATGAAGCCGCTGACCCGGTGCTCCGCCACGTGGTCGGCGATGTAGGTGGGCACCACCACCGACGCGATGATCTCGCCGAGGGTCCAGACCACAGTGGAGAGCAGCACGGCGGGCAGCGAGAACGCGAACACCAGGACGGCCATCCCGGTCGACCAGAGCAGGCCCGCCACGATCAGCAGGACCCGGGTCGAGTACGCCTTGATCCGCTTCTCGATCAGCAGGCTCGCGCTGACCACGACGACGCTGTTGATGGTGTAGACCGCCCCGACCAGCGCCACCGACGAGTGCAGCACTGTGGTGACCGCGAGGGGCAGCGTGTATTCCAGACCGATCAGCGGCGCGACGTAGCAGAACGAGACGAGCACCAGCACCGCCACGTCGATGTCGCGCAGCAGCCCGGCCCGTCCGGTGCTCGCGGTCGACGACGCCGTCTGGGCACGCCGGGTGTCCGCCGGCACGAAGAGCCAGATGGTCGCCGCCGCGAGCAGGCCGAGCAGGATGTTCCCGGCGAACATCAGCTGGTACGAGAAGGCCGCCGCGAACCCGCCGAGCAGCGGGCCGACCCCCATGCCGAGGTTGTTGGCGAGGTAGCTGACCGTGTACGCGAAGGGCCGCTCACCGGGCTCGGTCAGGTCGGCGATCAGCGTGTTCGCCGCCGGCGCGAACATCCCCATCCCGACCAGCGCGACGAAGAGCAGCACCGCGTACGTCCAGGTGGGACCGTTGACCAGGGCGAGGCCCAGGTAACCGGCCGCGTTGAGCAGCAGGCTCGACACCAGCGCGGCGCGTCGGCCGGCCCGGGCGCAGACCGGGCCGCTGAGCAGGCTACCGGCGAGCAGGCCGGTGCTGCCGACGGAGATCAGCACGCCAGCCTCGCCGGTGCTGAGGTGCCGGCTCTGCACGAGGTAGACCGCGAGCAGCGGGAACACGAACATGCCGGCCCGGTTGATGAAGGAGGCGTAGACCAGCATCCGCAGCGGGCGCGGCAGGGCCCGGAACCGGGTCAGCCACATGACGGCTCCCCCACCGGCTCGGTGCGCACCTCGAAGGAGTCCCGGATGACCTTGAACCGGGCACGGACGTCGTCGAAGTCCCGGCCCTCGCAGACGTACCAGCCGAGCACGTCGTTGGAGGCGGTCGGCACGGCGAGCACGTCCCCGACGGCCTTCCACACGTCCGCGTCGCGCACCGCGTCCAGCGCCCGCAGCTCGTCGGCCGTGGTGATCGCGGTGATCCGGCCGTACCGGTCGGAGCAAAGGTATTCGGTGCCGATCTCCGGGCCGAGGGTGGCCGCCGGCGCGTGCTCCGGGTCCAGTTCCAGGCGGCACCACTCCCCCGCCAGGTTGATCCCCCGGCCGGCCTGGATGGCGGGGACGATCGAGCCGCCGCCGGCCCGTGCGGCCGCCTCGCCGAAGACGACCTCGCCGTCGTCGCGGAGGAAGAACTCCACGTGCGCCACGCCGGTACGCATCCCGAAGCCGCGCAGCACGGTGGCGCTGGCGGCCAGGATGCGCCGCTCCGCAGGGGTCAGATCGTGCTTGCGGGAGACCGTGCCGCCGGGCTCGTCGCGGAACTCCAGGACCGAGTACGTGTAGCGGGAGAGCTGCTCGAAGACCACCTCGCCGTCGCGCAGCAGCGAGTCGACGTGGTACTCGGCGCCCCGGACGTACTCCTCCACCCGGTAGTCGTGCCGGTCGTCGGCGATCAGCGGCCACACCCGGGCCAGGTCCTCGGTGGAGTCCACCCGGTGGGTGTCGCCGCAGGCCCAGCCGGCGTACGGCTTGATCACCACCGGCCAGCCCGCCTCGGCGGCGAACTCGGCGACCGCCCCCACCGTCTCCGGGCGGCACGAACGGGCCACCGGCACGCCCAGCTCGGTGGCCCGGCGGTGCATCACGTTCTTGTCCCGGAAGGTCAGGGCCTCCTCCGGGTCGAGCCCGTCGATGCCGTGGTCGCGCCGGCAGTACGCGGCGGTCAGCACGTCACCCTCGAAGAGCGGGAAGATGCGCCGCACCGGGTGCGTGGCGAGGATCGTCGCGACGACCGAGCGGACGGCCTCGGTGTCGTCGAGGTCGGCGTGGTAGCAAGGCAGGCCGGCGGCTTCGGCGGCCGGCTGCCCGGTCGGCAGCAGCGCCACGGTGGTCACGCCCAGCTCGGCGGCGGCGGCGACCACGCTGCGGAACTGGGCCGCGTACCGGCCGGCCGCCGGCCGGTAGATCACCAGGATCGCGCGGTTCACGGACGACTCCCCTGGTGGTTGCCGGCGGAGCTGAGCGGGCCTGCGGTACGCAGGACGGCGCTTGTCGTCCCTGCGTCGAGCACCGCCTCCTGCCGCGGGGCGTCGGACAGGTCGTCGAGGGCGGCGGTCAGCCGGGCCAGCGCGTCCACCACCTCCGCCCGGCCGCCGGGGTGGGCCGACTCGACGGTGAGCAGTAGCCGGTGCCGGCCCAGGTCGGTGCGGACCAGGTGTCCCTGCCGCCAGTTCCAGCGCCGGGAGTGGGCCCGCCCGTCGGCGTCGGCGTAGACGACCTCGCCCGGTTCGGGTCGCTCCGGCGCGTCGGGCACGCCGAGGGGCAGGAACGTCTCGGTGCCGTCGGCCGGTCGGACGACGAGGTCGGTGATGCCGTCGACCGCGCACGAGGCCACCGGCAGCGCCGCGCCGAGCGAGACGGCGTTGCAGAGGTCGACCAGGGCGTTGATCCGGGGCAGCCGGTCGCCCCTGGCGACCCGTCGGGCGATCGACTCGGCGGCGCAGGGGAACCGGTTCGGGTTCACCCCCACCGTCCTGTACGCCTCCCGCCACGCGGCGATGCCCGGCAACTCGGCCACCCCCGCCTTGTCCAGGCCGGCCGCGTGCAGCGCGTCCTCGGCGGCGGTCAGCAAGGCCGACACGCGGGGAGGCGCCGGGGCGACCTCGACCGCCGGCAGGGCGAGCACGCCGAGGACGTAGTCCGGCACTGCGGTCAGCACCCGGTCGTCGATGCGGACGGTGAGGGTGTCCGCACCGTCGCTGAGCTGGGTCATCGTGATCCTCGTGAGGTTCGGGTCCGATTGTCGGTCCGACCGTACGCAGCGCGACGACCACTGGGTGTGGCCAATCCGGGGTGATCCGGTGTGGCCAATCCGGCGGTCGGTGGCCGGTCGTCGCGACGGCCGGCACGGGTCCGCGCGCCGAGCAGCGTGGTGCCCACCGCCAGGACGCAGAGTGCGGCGCCGACCGGCCCGAGCAGGTCGAGGGCTTCCGCGCCGCCGTGGCGCAACAGCCGGTTGCCGAGGAAGCCGCCGAGGGCGATGCCCACGAACGTGGCCGAGGAGTTGAGGGACAGCAGCAGCGGCCCGGAGGTCGGCGCGATCGTGAAGAGCCGGTGCTGCTGGGCCGGCTGCGTGGCCATCGCGGTGACGCCCCAGGCCGCCATGGCCAGCGCGGCCGGAAGCAGCGCCTGCCGGGTCAGCGGCAGCGTGACCAGCACCAGGGCGAGCCCGGTGATCGAGACCACCAGGACCGGCAGGCCACCGAAGCGGTCGGTGGCCCGCCCGCCGAGCACCGTCCCGGCGACCGCCGGCACACCGAAGATCAGCAGCAGCACCGCGAGCAGGGTTCCGTCGCCGTCGGTGGCCGGCGCGAGCAGCGCCCCGACGTACGTCAGGGCGAGGTAGCCGCCGGTCATGAAGAGCGCGGTGGTGAGCACCGCCAACCCGACGCGGCTCTCGCGCACCGGGGCGAGCCGGGCTGCCAGCGATGGGCCGGGCGGCAGCGCCAGCCTCGGCAGGCCGACCAGCACCGCCACCGCGCAGGCGGCGCCGAGGGCGGCGAGCAGCCAGAAGGTGGCCCGCCACTGCAGGTCGGCGGCGAGCCAGGTGCCGAACGGCACCCCGGCCACGGTGGCCGCGGAGAGGCCGCCGAGCACCACGGCCATGGCCCGGCCACGCCGCTCGGGCGGGGCCAGCGCGGCCGCCGACGCGGTGGCGGCGGGGACGTAGAGCGCGGCGCTGACCGCCGTGAGGACCCGGGCCAGCAGCAGCAGCGGCAGGTCGGGGGCGAGCGCCGAGGCGACGTTGCCCAGGGTGAACCCGACCAGCGAGATCACCAGCACGGTACGCCGCTCCAGCCGGCCGGCCAGCGCGCCGAGCACCGGGGCGGCGACGGCGTACGCGAGGGCGAAAACCGTGCTCACCCACCCGGCCGAGGCGACGCTCACCCGCAGCGTGCGGGCCACCTCGGGGAGCACCCCCGCGACGACGAAGGTGTCGGTGCCGATGGCGAACGCCCCGACGGCGAGCAGCGGGACGACCGGCACGGACCGCCGCATCACGCCACTCCCGCCGGCTGCCCGGCGCGGTAGCGGGCGGCGTCCCCGGCGACCACCCGGCCGCCCAGCAGCACCAGCTCGATTGCCTCCGGCCGGCCCAGCACCGTGATGTCCTCGGCCGGGTCGCCGTCGGTGACGACCAGGTCGGCCAGCCGGCCCGGCTGCACCGTGCCCGCGTCGTCGCCGCGCCCGGCCAGCCGCGCGCCGTTGGCCGTGGCCCAGGTCAGCACCACCGGCGCGGGAATGCCGGCCATGGTCACGTAGGTCTCCAGCTCCTCGGCGTACCGGCCGTGCGGGGTCCAGGCGAACCCGAAGTCGTCGCCGGCCACGATGGGGATGCCCATCTGCACCATCAGCGGCAGGATGCGCAGGGTGTTCTCCACCTCGGCCTGGAACTCGAGCGTCTCCAGGTACTCCGGGGTCTTGCCATGTCGCGTGCCGGTGGTGAGCAGCCGGTACGGCTGGTGCAGGCTCGGCACCACGAAGATGCCCCGCTCGGCGATCGCCTCCAGGGCCGCGTCGTCGGCGTACGTGGCGTGGTCGATCACGTCGACCCCGGCGGCGATGGCGTTGCGGATGCCGCCCAGCCCGCGCGAGTGCGCCCGGATGCGGACCCCCCGCTCGTGCGCCGCCCGCGCCGCGATCACCAGCTCCTCGGCGGTGAACAGCAGCTCGTGGGAGCGGCCGTTGGGGAACGTGTCGTCCCCGGTGGAGAAGACCTTGATGATCTCCGCGCCCTGGTTGACCTCCGTGTCGACGTACTCGATCAGCTCTTCCGGGGTGTCGGCCAGCCGCATGAGGTCGCTCGGGATGCGCTGCTTGACCGCCGGGTTGCGGCGCTCCGGCGGACCGGACACCATCAGGTCCCGGCTGCACGGGGTGATGCGCGGGCCGGGCAGCTGGCCGGCGTCGATCGCCCGGCGCAGCGCCATGTCGATGCCGGCCACCGAGCCGGCGCCGACGAAGGCGGTGTAGCCCAGCCGCAGCATCGCCGCCGCGTTGGCGGCGGCGCCGAGGGTCACCTCCGGGATGCTGTACTTGAACAGCATCTCCCGACCGTCGAGCACGTTCAGGTACGCGATGTGGGTGTGGCCGAGCGTCATGCCCGGCATGACCGTCCGGCCGTCGAGGTCCAGGACGTCGATGTCCGGGTCGTGCAGGGGCGCCTGCGCCTCGGGTAGCACGGCCACGATGCGCTCGCCGTCGAGCAGCACGCTGTGGCGCGGTCGGGAGGGCACCCCCAGTCCTTCCTGGACGGTGGCGCGGTGCAGCAGCATTCGTCGGGACACGAGGCGTCTCTCCGGTTCTCTCGGTGTCTGGTCTCAGCGGCGGCCGAACAGGGTCCACACGATCTCGGCGCCCGGACGGCGGGCCACCCACCGCAGGCCGTGGCCGTCGACCCCGGGCGCGTTGGTCACGGCGACGTCGGCGCCGCCGGCGGCGAGGATCTCGGCGGCGTGCTGGGTGGAGTCGGCGTCGACCCACCGCACCGACCGGTCCCGCAGGGCCGGTGGCGCGAGGTCGGTGAAGATCCGCCGGACCTCCCAGAGGGCGGCCACGGCGAGCTGACCACCGGAGGCGTCCGGCTCGCGGTCCGGATGGGCCGCGATGCCGTACTCCGGGGTGGCCTGGGCGAAGTACGCCTCCAGCCGCAGGTCGCGGTGCCAGTGGAAGCGGGTGAGCCCCTGATAGGCGCTCGGCACGAGGGCCTGGTCGACCCGCCGGTCCACCAGCGCCGCGAGCACCGCGTCGAAGGTGTCGGACAGCTCGACGCGCAGCCCGTGCCGCTCGGCGAGGAACACCGCGGTCAGGTGGCTGGACGTCCCGGGCGGGCCGAGCGTAGCCAGCGTGGTGCCGGGCCGGCTCGCCCAGCCGTCCACCACGCTGCGCCAGCGCCGCCCGTACGCCTCGGTGAGCGGCCCGGGCAGCGCCGGCACCCGCTCGTCGGCGACGGTCTCAGGTGGTGTAGCCACGGTTGCCCGCCATCCGCTGCGCCACCTGGGTCTCGTGGTCGGCCTCGACCCGCCGGTCGACGATCCGGGCGGCCTTCCAGCTCACGAAGGCGCCGGTGCTGACGATCGGGTCGAGCCCGTCGGTCAGCTCCACCTCGACGGGTACGCCGAGCGCGGCGGCGGCCCGCTCCCGGACGCCGTCGGCCACCCCGGCGGGGTCGTCGACGAGGTCCTTGAGCAGTTCCAGGCGGACGGTCAGCCGGTCGCCGCCGGCGGCCGGGTCGTGGTCGATCACCACCTGGTAGCCGCCGGAGCCGGTGACCCCGGTCAACACGGCCGTCTCGATCTGGCCGGCGGTGAAGCGTCGACCGCCCAGCTCGATGCGGTCCAGGGTCCGGCCGACGATCTGCACGAGGTCGCCGGCCATCTCGCAGTCACAGTCGGACGCCTCGACGATGACCGCGTCGCCGGTGCGGTAGCGGACCAGCGGTTTCACCCCGTCGATCAGCATGGTGACGGTGAGTTCCCCGCTGCCGCGTGGGCCGTGCGACGCGCCCGTCTCCGGGTCCACCACCTCGATCAGGTAGTTGGTCTGGGAGAGGTGCATCCGCTTGTTGCGGCAGGCGGTGGCGATGACGAACGCCTCCTGCGAGCCGTACAGGATGTTGTAGACGTCCGCGCCCCAGACGGACTCCAGGTTGCGGGCCAGCGCCGGGGTGCACATCTCGCCGGTGACGAAGAGCAGCTTCACGGCGAAGTCCTCGCGCAGCCGGTAGCCGTAGTGCTCGGCCGCCTTTGCGAGCATCATGGCCACACCCGGCGTGCAGCACACGACCTCCAGCTCCAGGTCCTTCATGAGTTGCAACGCCTTGGCGAACCCGATCACCGGCGAGTACGGCCAGATCTTCGCGTTCAGCGAGCCGACGTTGCGGGCGATGTCACCGAGGGTGTCGCCGAAGGAGTGCACCTCGGTCGGGCCCATCAGCCCGATCCGCGGCGGGTGGTCGCCGAAGTGGTGGCGGAAGATCGACGCCCAGGACTCGGTGACGTGGGCGTTGCTGGCCACCACCTCCCGACCGTCGCGGGGGCACGGGGTCGCGCGGCCCGTCGTGCCGGTCGTCTCGTAGAAGAAGACCCCGTCGGCCAGCGGTCGACTGAGCACGTCGAGCATCTCCTCGCGCAGGTGCGTCTTCGTCGTGAAGGGCAGCCGGTCGAGGGTCGCCGGGGTGATCGTGGCGAGGTCGACGTCGGCCAGGTGCCGGGCGTAGAACGGCGAGCCGGTCGTCACCTGGTCGAGCACCGTGCGCAGTTGGCGTTCCCGCCACGCGTTCAGCTCGGCGGGATCGAGGGTGCGGTCGTAGAAGGCCTTGTGCAGGGCCAGGTAGTCGACGGCGAAGTCGGCCGCCGGTCCGGTGGTCGGAAGCCACATGGTCGGGATCCTCTCCAGGGGTGAGCCGGCTGCGGTGCGATCGGCGCTCGGGCGGTGACGCGGCTCAGTGCAGGCCGCCGTTGACGTCCACCACCGTGGCGGTGACGTAGCTGCTGGCCGGGTCGGCGAGCCAGGCGACGGCCGCGGCGATCTCGGCCGGTGTGCCGAACCGGCCGACGGGAATCCGGGCCCGGTAGTCGTCGCGACGCTGCGCCGGAATCCGGGCGGCCATCGGGGTCTCGACCAGGCCGGGAGCGACCGCGTTGACCCGGATGCGGTGCTCGGCGAGCGACCGGCCGAGGCTGTGGGTGAGCGCGATGCACGCACCCTTCGACGCCCCGTACGCCGCGTCCGGGCTGCCGGACTGCCCGCTGATCGAGGCGACGTTGACCACCGTGCCCGGCCGGCCGGCGCTGATCAGGGCGCGGGCGAACGCCTGCGTGCAGAAGAACGCGGCGCCCACGTTGACGTCGAACACCTGCGCGTACGTCTTCGGGTCGTAGTCGAGGAAGGCTCGGGCGTGGTAGACCCCGGCGTTGTTCACCAGCACCTCCGGCAGGCCGTACCGCTCGCGGATCTCCGCGAAGAGCTGCTCGACCTGCTCCGGCACGGCCACGTCGGCGACCAGCGAGGCGTACGCCGCCGGGTCGACAGCCGGGTCGACGTCCACGCCGAGCACGCGGTGCCCGGACTCGGTCAGGGCCGCCGTCACGGCCCGACCGATGCCGCCCGCCGCGCCGGTGACCACGGCGAGGGGTGCCGACCGGTCGGTCATGACGAACCCGCCGTCAGCGTCGCCGACGCGCTGCGCAGGAAGTTGTCGAACAGGCGCAGCCCGTCCTCGGTGAGCACGCTCTCCGGGTGGAACTGCACCCCCTCGACCGCCAGGGCCCGGTGTCGTACCCCCATCACGTAGCCGTCGTCGGACGACCGCGCGGTGACGTGCAGGGCCAGCGGCGCCGGGTCCGCGACGATGAGCGAGTGGTAGCGGGTCACGGTGAGCGGGGCGGGCGCGCCGTCGAAGACCCCTCGACCGTCGTGCGTGACGACGCTGGTCTTGCCGTGCATCAGGTGCCGGGCGACCGCGACCGTCCCCCCGTACGCGAGGCCGATCGCCTGATGACCGAGGCAGACGCCGAGCAGCGGGACCTGGCCGGCGAAGGCGTGCACCAGCTCCACGTGCCCGGACTCGGCGGGATGACCAGGCCCGGGGCCGAGCACCACCGCGTCCGGTCGCAGGGCCGCGAGCTGGTCGCTGGTCCGCGTCCGGGAGCGGACCACCACGGTCCGCGCGCCGAGCGTCCGCAGGTACTGGTCGATGATGTGGGTGAAACTGTCGTACGCGTCGACGAGCAGGACCTTCACGACAGCAACTCCGCACCGGTCAGGGCCCAGAACGTGGCGTTCATCTTGGCCAGCGTCTCCCGCCACTCGTCGCCCGGTGTGGAGTCGGCCACCACCCCGGCGGACGCCTGGGTGCGGTAGTACCGGCCGTCGTGCACGGCGGTGCGGATGCAGAGCGCGAGCACGGCGTACCCGCGGACGTCCACGAGCCCGACGGCGCCCGCGTAGACGCCCCGAGGCTCGTCCTCCAAGCCGTCGATGATCTCCATCGCCCGCAGCTTGGGGGCGCCGGTCATGGTGCCGGCCGGGAAGGTGGCGCAGATCGCCGCCCACACGTCGGCGTCGTCGGCGAGCTGGCCGGAGACGGTGGAGACCAGGTGGTGCACGTACGCGAACGGCTCGACGTCGAACATGGCGTCGACGCTGAGCGTGCCGGGCACGCAGACCCGGCCGATGTCGTTGCGGCACAGGTCGACAAGCATGACGTGCTCGGCCCGTTCCTTCTCGCTGGCCGCCAGCTCGGCCACCCGCCGGCGGTCGGTCTCCGGGTCGGTGGCCCGGGGCGCGGTGCCGGCGATCGGCCGCATCGACAGTCGGCCCTGTTCGATGCGCAGGAACAGCTCCGGGCTCGCCCCGATGACGGTCTGGCCGGCCCACGGGGTCAGGTACATGTACGGCGACGGGTTGCGGTGGCGCAGCCGTCGGTAGACCTCCAGCGGCGTGAGCGTGGTCTCGACGTCGATCCGGTGGCCGATCTGGATCTGGTAGCTGTCCCCCACCTCGATGTGCCGCAGGCACTGCTTCACCCGGGCGGCGAACGTCTCCTCGTCGACGGTGTCCCGGACCAGGCTGGGCGGCGGGGCGGCCGGCACGTCCGGGTGGCCGTCGGCCGGCCCGGGAAGGTCCGGCAGCCGGGCGGCGGCGTCGTCCGGCGGCAGGTGCGGGCCGGAGGCGCAGAGCTGCCGCACCGTGCCGGCGCGCAGGTCCCACCAGACGGTGTGCCGGAACAGCGCGAGTGTGCAGCGCGGGATGTCGTCGACCACCCGGTCGATCCAGAGCTCGTCCATGTCCCGCGCGGCCTCGTACGCCAGGGTGGTGAGGAAACCGAAGGCGAAGCTGTCGGCGGGGACTGTGGTGCGGACCGCGAACGCCCGCTGCACGGCCCGGACGGCGGCCCACACCTCGCTCGGTCCGGCGACCGGCCAGACCCGCTGGGCGCCGCGGCGCCGGACCGGCTCACCCAGGACGGCGGTCAGCACGGCGGCCACGGCGTCGCCGAGCGCACCCTCGGCGGTCACCTCCAGCCGGTCGGCGATGAACAGCACCTCGGCGAGAAGACCCCAGCCGACGGCTGCCGCACACCGGTCCTGCGCCGGGCCGTCCAGGCTTTCGAAGAGATACAGATCGTTGTCAGTGCAACTTTCCGCGAGTGCCGTATAGAGCGACAAAGGATCGATCGACGGCAGTGTGACAGATGTCACCTCTATGGGAATTGAGTTGGTCAATGGTGTATGCGCCGCCGCCACCGAATGCGACGGGATGGGCCACGTGGCGAGCTCTGTTGACAATAGGGACACTTGCGGAACCCCCTCTGAACAGCCCGATTCCGCGCCACCGTTGGCGCTGACCCCACCGGCGACGCGGCAGGTCGGACCCTTCCCCCCAGACGAAAGGACTCGCACGACCACTCTGGCACCGGCGGTGAAGGCGTCCGCATTGGACATTCTCGGAACGTACGCCCTGATTCGCCGGTCAGTGAGCGGTTGCGCGCCCGGCCAACACTTTCCACAGGCACGGATCACGCTGTCCATACCACTTCGACGATCTCGGAGCGGACCACTTGTCTCTGAATCTAAGCCTGTCAATAGATGCCCAATCACGTGAAACGCTGGCGGTGCAGCTCCGTAACGCATTTCGTACGCAGATCGAGGAGGGCACGTTGCGTCCCGGCACCCGCGTGCCGTCGAGCCGGCAACTCGCCGCCGACCTCGGGGTGTCCCGCAGTGTGGTCGTCGAGGCGTACGAACAGCTCTGCGCCGAGGGGTACCTCGCCTCTCAGCACGGCTCGGGCACGTCCGTGGCGGCGACGCGTACCGACGTCGGCTCGGCGCTCACCCCGGACGACCGTGCACCCGCCGCGGCGGTCCACGACCTGCGCACCGGCGGCCTGCACGACTCCACCTTCCCCCGCCAGGACTGGATCCGGGCGGTCAGCGCGGTGGTCACCTCGGCCGGCCGCCGGGAGCTGGGGTACGCCCCACCGTCCGGCCTGCCGGTCGTCCGGCACACCCTCGCCGGTTACCTCGGCCGGGTCCGCGGCGTCCGCACCCGACCCGAACACCTCATGATCACGTCGGGCTTCGCGCAGGGCCTCGCGCTGCTCTGCCGCGAGTTGCGCGACCGGGGCCACGACACCATCGGGGTGGAGGACCCGGGGCACCCGGGCGAGTGGGAGTTCATCGCCGAGGCCGGACTGCGTCCGGTGGGCATCCCGGTGGACGGCGACGGCATCCGGGTCGACGCGCTGGCCGCGAGCGGGGTCCGCGCCGCGCTCGTCACCCCGGCCAGCCAGTTCCCGACCGGGGTCACGCTCAGCGCGCAACGCCGGGCGCACCTGGTGGCCTGGGCGCAGGAGGTGGACGGTTACCTCGTCGAGGACGACTTCGACGCCGCCCTGGTCGCCCCGGCGCAGCGGATGCCGGCGCTGCAGAGCCTCGCACCGGACCGGGTGATCTACGCCGGCAGCGCCAGCAAGGTCCTCGCCCCGGCGCTGCGCCTCGGCTGGCTGGCCACCCCGCCCGACCTGACCGCACGCGTCGAGCGGATCCGCGCCGGCTGGGACATCGGCTGCTCCGGGCTGGAGCAACTCGCCTTCGCCCGGCTGATCGACACCGGCGCGTTCGACCGGCACCTGCGCCGACTCGGCGCCGACGTCCAGAAACGCCGTCAGGCGGTCCAGCAGTTCGTCTCCCGCCACCTGCCCGACGTCACCGTCCTCGGTCAGAACGGCGGGCTCCAGGCGTACCTGGTGCTGCCGGCGCGGTGCGCCGAGGAGGCGTTGGTGCAGGCGGCCCGCCGTCGGTCGGTGCTGGTCCGCGGCGGCCGCTTCTACGCCCTGCGTGCGGACGACCGGCCGCCGGCGCTGGTCGTCGGCTACGCCGGGGTACGCGGCCCCGAGCTGGGCCGCGGGCTGGCCGGGATCGCGGCGGCCTACCGGGAGACGACCGGCGGCAGCGGTGCGTGAAGCCGCGAAATCCGCTTGGTACTGGCGGCGGGCTCCGGCGGAGTGTCCCGGTGACCGCACGGGGTCTGGACGTCGACGCAACCATCGCGCGTGAAGCCTCGCTGGGGCGGAGCCCGGAGGTCAGCGTGGCGACGCCGTGACCGATCGCGGCCGATCCGACGCCGTGTCGGCCCTGCCGCGCCACCAGCGGCGCGCCGCGAACGCGGCCAGCCCGGCGCCAGCGGCGTTGAGCAGTACATCGTCCACGGACGTCACCCGGTCCAACCGCAGGACGTACTGCGCGGCCTCGACCAGGACCGAGCAGCCCGCGGCGAGCGCCACGATCCGTGGTACGGACGCCAGTGCCGCGAACCGCAGCGGAGCGAAGAATCCCAACGCCGCGAACACCAGGAGGTTGCCGACGACCTGACCCGTCAGTGTCAGCAGCCCTCCGTCGGAGAAGATGGTGAACAGGTCACGGAGCGGCACCAGGCTCAGCCGCCCGGGAACAGCACCCGCCCGGGAGCCCGGCAACATGATCATCCAGACCCACGGCAGCGTCCCGTACACGATGCCGACCTCGGCCAACGAGGTTCGCCACGCCCACGGGGCGCCGTTCGCACGCCGACGGCGGGCCAGAGCCCACACCGCCAGCGCGGCCAACGGCAGTGCGGCCACCGTGATGAGCACGACGCCAGTGAACGAGCCGACCCAGCCGTGCCACCCCTCGATCACCACCCGGGCACCATAGCCGCCTTCCCACCGAGGCGTCGCCGTGCGTCCACGACGAACCGGGAGACGACCGGCCGCGGCGGTTGATCAGTCGCTGCGCCCGGCCCGGGTCGGCTCGCTACGACGTGACCCGTCGCGTCGCGTCGGCCACTCAGGTGGCCCGGACCGCCTCGATGATCGACTCGGCGACCTCACCCGGCCGGGCCACCGCCATCGCGTGCGAGCCACCGACGATCTCGCGCTGGCCCCGCGGGGCGGCCCGCTCGGCCATGAACCGGTGCGCGGCGGCCGGGATGTTCATGTCGGCGTCACCGAACACGAACCAGCTGGGCAGGGCTCGCCAGGCGGGGTCGCCGGAGAGCCCGTCGCTCAGGGCCTGCTCGGTGATCGGCCGCTGGGTACGGGCCATCAGCGCGGCAAGGTCGCCCGACACGTCCGCGGCGAACTGCGCGTGATAGGCGTCCTGGCCGATCGCCACCTCGTTGCCGCCGGTCGACACCGGGTACTGCACCAGGGTGTCGGCGAGCGTGCTGCCGGGGAACTTCCCGGACAGCGACAGCGCCGATTCGCCGGTGTCCGGAGCAAAGGCGTTGACGTACACCAGGGCCCGCACCGTTGTGTCGCCCGCCGCGGCCTGCGTGATAACCATGCCGCCGTACGAATGACCGACGAGGACGACCGGGCCGCCGATCCCACGTACCACGTCCCGCACGTACGCGGCGTCGCCCGCGACGCTGCGCAGCGGGTTCGCGGCGGCCACCACGTTGTACGCGGCGCCCAGCCGCTCGATCACGCCGTTCCAGCTCGCCGACTCGGCGAACGCGCCGTGCACGAGGACGATGGTGGGCTCCGGATCGGGCATGACACGCGCTCCCTTGCTCCGTGACAGTGTTCATCCGCCGGCCACGCCGGCGTGCCTGATTACCCGTTCCGCGACCGCGAAACGTCCCGTTCCGCCGCACGTCGCGCTCGATCGTGGTGATCTGTCCGCCGCGTTGGATGCCATGGTCGGCACCGCCCTCTGCCGCAGCGTCCGGAACATCTTGACACTCATCGATGTTAGCGCCAACACTTAGGGCCGTTACGTGGGCGCAACGCGCTCGACATGATCCCGGCCCGCGGGCGTTCCTTCCCAGCGGGTGGGCCGAACGCGCCTCCGCCACCTTCCACCTGGAATAGCTGGACCGGGCCGGCTGCCCCACCAGCACCGTGCCCGCCCCGCGACCCCGAGATCGTCGGCCGGTCCTCGCGACCCGCCGACGCCGATTGGAGCATCCGATGATCCGGCGTCCCACCATCGCCGTCCTGGCCGGACTCTGCCTCGCGGCCAGCGCCGCCCCGCTGCCCGCCGCCGCACCTGTGAGCGCTCACACCACAGCCGCCGTCGCGCTCGCCGGCCCGCCCGGCACACCGCCCGGAGCGTGCCTGACGGGGGCCGGGTCCGGGTCACCGCTGCCGTCCAGCTCCGTGACGGCGACGAAGATCCGAAGCGGCTTCAACTTCCTCGAAGGGCCCGTCTGGGTCGCCGACGGCGGCTATCTGCTCTTCTCCGACATGGCCGCCGGCACCGGGCCGTACAACGTGCAGCCGTCGACGATCCGCCGGTTCACCCCGCCGTCGACCTTCGACACGTTCATCGCCAACGCCGGCAGCAACGGTCTGGCGCTCAGCGCCGACGGCCAGCAGGTCATCGCGGCCACCCACGACCAGCGCAGCGTGTCCGCGTACCGGTTGAGCGACCGGAGCCGCAGCACCGTCGCGGCGAACTACCAGGGCCGGGCGTTCAACTCGCCCAACGACGTCGCGGTCCGGTCCGATGGCGTCACCTACTTCACCGACCCCAACTTCCAGCGCGGCAACCGCCCGGACCAGATGAACGGCCGTACCAGCGTCTTCCGCGTCTCCGGCGGCCAGGTGTCGCTGGTGGACGACCAGTTGCGCCAGCCCAACGGCATCGCGCTCTCGCCGGACGGATCCACGCTGTACGTGGGCGCCTACTCCGAGAACAAGATCTACAAGTACGCCGTCCAGCCCGATGGCACCACCGGCGCGCGCAGCGTGTTCGTGAACTACATCGGCGGCCCGGACGGCGTCACGATCGACTGCGCCGGCAACGTGTACTGGGCCTCGGGCGGGGACTCCCTGGTCCACGTCTACTCCCCCACGGGCACCCAGCTCGGCACGATCCGGCCCGGCTTCTCCGGGACGACAAACGTGGCCTTCGGCGGGCCCGATCGGCAGACCCTCTACATCACCTCGGGGCCGTGGGGCGACTCCGGCCTCTACAGCGTGCGGCTCAACGTCCCGGGCTATCCGTACTGAGGGCGGCCCGGAGGCGACCCCGACGCCCGGACCTGTCCATCAACACCCGGCGATACGGCTCAGGCCGTAACGCGACGGCTGGGAACCCTTTTCCGCCCCGGTTGCCCGATCGTGACGGGTGCCGGGGCGGATCGCAGCCCCTCCTCCATGACGAAGATCGACCGTCGCGCCACCGCGTCGCCTCGATCGTCGAGCTGGTACCCGTCGAGCCAGACCCACCCGTCGTAGGTGATCCAATCGAGTACGCGGATCACGCGGAACCGGATGGGGCGGATGAACTGCACGCTGGCTTCTCGCCCCACGATCAACAAGTCGCCGGCCTTCATGCGAGCCATCCGAGGAACCTGCGGTATACAGCGTCGGTGGGAGCCCAGGACATGTCCTGCGCGGCTGCCACCAGGTGCGATCACATGTAAGTCCGGAGACCCACCGGCGACGCGGCGTACTCCCCCAGCAGTTCCACCCGGCGTATGGCACATGGCCAGGGGCGGTCACACGCCTCGCACAGCCACAGCGGGAGGACCGGTCCGTGCGCGGTCATCGGCTCTCACCTGGCCAGTGACCCCGGTTGGTCGGAACCTTGTGCCTGGCTCGACAGGGCAGCTCATTCCCGCACTTGCAGACGTTGCGCCACTTGATCCACGACCACACCGGCTTATGTCTGCGAGCCAGGGTCAGGGCAACGGCCGTCAGATATTCCGCAAAAGTGACGCGTCGGGTCATTCACCTATCGCATCACAAGGGGTTGTACGAGGGCGACCCCCAAAGGCGTTGTCCCACCCTGTATGGCCTCGTTCAATTCGCAGGGCTCATACCGTCAGATTGTGGAGCTGCTTGGGCTGGATGAGATCCGCGACTTGCTTGGCGGGATCAGCAAGCAGCGTGCCACGATCATCGTGGGACGCAAGGGATTCCCTGACCCCCTCGCCACCTTGAGCATGGGCCGCGTCTGGGATGGCAAGGCTGTTCGATCCTGGATCGCCAAGAACCGCCCCAGCCCGACGGACGAGGACTGACGCAAACTCGGGCCAGACCGGGGCACCTCTGTCAGATCACCAGCGGCTCGGCGCCGCCGCCGTCAAGTCAACTATCGGCGTGGTGCCGGCGTAGGACTTGACCGACTGTGCGGGCGCTCAGAGCGGCTCGCGAACCGGTCCAGCGTCTCCCAGACCGGCTGCCGGGGGTCGTCGTTGTGCACGATGATGTCGGCATGATCGGTCGGGCGGACCGTCGCGTTGTAGAGCTGCTGGGAGGGGATGTAACGCTCCCGCCAGCGCCGTTCGACGTCGGCCCGGGATGACACCCGGCTCTCTCGGACCACGGCACGATCCACCGTCGCCTCGAGCGCGACCGACACGAAGACGCGCAGGTCCCACCGGTCGATCAGTTCCGGGCGCATGAGGAAGACGCCGTCGAAGAGCAGCACCGCGTCGGTCGGGGCGGTCGTGACCGGCGGGGACACAACGATGTCGGTGGTGGGGTCGTAGACCGCGGGTCGGAAGCGTCGGTCTCCGTCCGGGCCGAGCGGATCCAGCAGAACCCGCTTCAGCGCCTCGTGGTCGTGGGTGTCGAAGTAGCAGCCTTCGGCCGAGTACTCGCCGCGCGGATAGCGCTGCGCCCTGGGGAAGAGGAAATCGTCGATAGTCGCGCGGATGACGTCGCGGCCCTGTGCGCGCAGGACGACGGCCAGTTCGTCGGCGAGGGTGGTCTTGCCGGCGGCGGGCGGTCCGTCGATGGCGACCCGCATCGGGTGTGCGACGGCGACGGATCCGACCGCTTCGGCCAGCCGGCCGAGCACCTCGTCACGGGCGCCGTGCGCCATGCCTGTCCCGCCCATCTGTGTTCCAAAATGGAGTGAGCTTACACTCACGTTCCGTGCCGATGTCTGGAGACGCCCGCTGATGAGAGGCCGCTACGACAACCTGAAGCGGACCCGCACGCTGGAACCGCAGCGTGACTACCTGGACATCTACCAGACCATGCTGCGCCGCGAGTTCCCCTGGGACATGAAGCTCGGGCTCAACCTCGCCTTCAACCGGTCCTTCTCCATCCCCGCCATCGCCGCCGTGCACACCGCCACCGGCGAGCTGACCGACCGCACCCAGAAGCGCATCGACGACACCGGCCTGTTGATGTACGAGATGGTGCTCAACGGCTTCGACCAACCCCGTGGCCGCGACGCGCTGCGGCGCGTCAACCAGATCCACCGCCCGTACGACATCGGCAACGACGACTTCCGCTACGTCCTCGGCTGCCTGGTCGTGATTCCGACGCGCTGGTTGCAGGAGTACGGCTGGCGCCCGCCCTGCTGCCACGAGCGGCAGGCGACGTATCTGTTCTACCAGGAGCTGGGCCGGCGGATGGGCATCACGGACATCCCCGGGTCGTACGCCGAGTTCGAGTCCTGGTTCGACGCGCACGACGAGGTTCACCTGCAGCCCAACGACGAGGCGGCGGCCATCGAGCGGGCGACCCGGATGTTGCTGCTCACGCGGCTCCCCCGGCTGCTCGCACCGCTGGGAGACGCGCTGGTCAGCGCCATGTACGACGCGCCGCTGCGACGCGCGACGCGGGTCGACGCGCCGCCGTGGCCAGTCCGGGCCGGCCTGCACGTGGCGCTGAAGACGCGCTCGCGGCTGCAGCGGTGGTGCGGGTCGCCACGGACGACACCGCTGTTCGCCGAGGGCATGAGAGCCAGGAGCTACCCCGACGGGTACGAGATCAGCCACCTCGGCCCGCACCACGACCCCGCCCCTGAGTAGCACGCCGCCGCCCAGGGGGTCAGGCCGCCCTGGCGAGAGGGGTGGCTTCCCGTGTCCCAGGGCCCGAGATCCCCTGCCCGCACGACAGGGTGGCTGAACGTGAATCTCGCCTGAGCCGACAGTTCTCCCCCTAGGTTCGATGCGCAGGACGCAGCCAAACCGGGGAGAGACGTGGACAGCTATCCGGCGATCGAGGATCACGGACTCATCGGCGACCTGCAGACCGCCGCGCTGGTGACGTGTGACGGCACG
The DNA here is from genome assembly GCF_040608295.1 of Micromonospora sp. NPDC005197. Lineage (NCBI taxonomy): Bacteria > Bacillati > Actinomycetota > Actinomycetes > Micromonosporales > Micromonosporaceae > Micromonospora > Micromonospora sp. NPDC005197. The sequence continues at coordinate 25,488 of NZ_JBEXHY010000013.1, forward strand.
GTCGACTGGTTCTGCGCGCCGCGCTTCGACTCGCCGAGCATCTTCGCGGCCCTGCTGGACAAGGACAAGGGCGGCTACTTCCGCATCGCGCCACACGACGTCCGGTACGTCACCAAACAGCTCTACCTCCCCGGCACGCCCATCCTGATCACCCGGTTCATCAGCGCGGACGGCGTGGCCGAGGTGATGGACTTCATGCCGGTGACGGGCGAGCGGGTCACCGACGTGCACCGCCTGGTCCGCATCGTCACCATGGTCCGCGGCAGCATGCGCTTCCGCGTGGAGTGCCGGCCGCGATTCGACTACGCCCGGGAAGCGCATCAGCTGGAGCGCTACCGCAACGGCTACGTCTTTCGCAGCCGGTCGGCGACGCTGACGTTCAACCCGGTGGACCCCACTGGCCGGTTGATCTCCGAACGCGGCGAGATCCGCCTTGAGGGCGACGACCTCGTCGGGTACGGCACCCTGAACGAGGGCGACACCGGCGGCGTGGTCCTGGAGACCGCCGGCACCGAGCCGCGCGTCATCCCGGCGGAGGAGATCCAGGGCGTGTTCGAGTGGACCCGGGACTACTGGCGGCGCTGGGTCGAACGCTCCCGCTACACCGGCCGGTGGCGGGAGATGGTCGAGCGCTCCGCCATCACGCTGAAACTCATGACGTACGCCCCGACCGGCGCGATGATCGCCGCGCCCACGGCGGCGCTGCCCGAGCTGGTCGGCGGAACCCGCAACTGGGACTACCGCTACACCTGGGTACGCGACACGTCGTTCTCGGTGCACGCGCTGCTCGGGCTCGGTTTCACCGAGGAGGTCAGCCGGTACATGACGTGGCTGGACGAGCGGATCCGCGAAGCCGGCGACCACCAGGATCCCCTGAAGCTCATGTACCGCGTGGACGGCTCCTCCGACCTGCACGAGGAGGTGCTGGACCATCTGGAGGGCTACCGCGGCTCGCGGCCGGTGCGGATCGGCAACGGCGCCGCCGACCAGCTTCAGCTCGACATCCACGGCGAGGCGCTCTACGCCATGCACCTCGCCGACGAACAGGGCATCCGCGTCTCGCACCAGGTGTGGAAGAGCACCGTCCGGCTCGTCGACTGGCTCTGCCACAACTGGGATCAGCGCGACGCCGGCATCTGGGAGAGCCGCCACCACCCCCGCAACTACACCTTCGGGCGGGTGATGTCCTGGGTGGCGCTGGACCGGGCCATCCGGCTCGCCACCCGCACCGGCCGGCCCGGGGACATGACCTGCTGGACCGAGCAGCGCAACCGGATCTACGACCAGGTCATGGCCCGCGGATACAACCGGGAGCGCGGCACCTTCGTGCAGGCGTACGACGAGAGCGTGCTGGACGCGGCGCTGCTCGCCATGCCCTCCGTCGGTTTCGTCACGCCGAGCGACCCACTGTGGCAGTCCACCCTGGAGGCGATCGAACGCGAGCTGGTCTCCGACAGCCTGGTCCACCGGTACGACCCGGTCCACTCCCCCGACGGTCTCCCCGGCCATGAGGGCACCTTCAACATGTGCACCTTCTGGTACGTCGAGGCGCTGGCCCGGTCCGGTCGCCTCGACGACGCCCGACTCACGTTCGAGAAGATGTTCACCTTCAGCAACCACCTCGGCCTCTACGCCGAGGAGATCGCCGTGACCGGGGAGCAGATCGGCAACTACCCCCAGGCGTTCAGCCACCTGTCGCTGATCAACTCCGCGCTGACACTCAACGACCTGCTCGACACCGAGGCCGAGGCCCGCAACCGCCGGTAGCACGGGCACCCTCCGGTCGGCCGCGTCGCGGGTGGCCTATCCCGCGACGGCGAGGGCCATTCGGCGTACCGCCTCGGTGATCAACTCCGGCGCGGTGGCCAGATTCAGCCGGACGTGACCGCCGCCCCCGGTGCCGAAGGCCGTACCGGAGTTGAGCGCCACCCGGCCGCGGTCGAGGAACACGGCCGCGGGGTCGTCACCGAGGCCCAGCGCGCGGCAGTCGAGCCAGGCGAGATAGGTGGCCTGACCGGGCTCGTAGCCGATGGCGGGCAGATGCTCGGCGAGCAGCGCCGCGAGGAGCCGACGGTTGTCGTCCAGGCCGGTCAACAGGGCGTCGAGCCACTCGCCGCCGTCGCGGAAGGCGGCGGTGTGGGCGATCACGCCGAGGTGGCTGGTGCTGACACTGGCCCCGAACGGAACGCGGGCGACGTCTCCCGCCGCGGCGGGGCCGGCGATCAGCAGCGCACCGCGCAGGCCGGCAAGGTTCCACCCCTTGGAGGCGGACATCAGCGACAGGCCGTTCTCGGCACCCGGCACCGACAGGTACGGCACGAAGCGCGCTCCCCCGAGCACCACCGGAGCGTGGATCTCGTCGGCGATCACCCGCACCCCGTGCCGCTCGGCCAGGTGGGCGACGGCGGCCAACTCGTCCGCGGTGTGCAGGACGCCGGTCGGGTTGTGCGGGCTGCACAGCAGGTACGCCGCCGGCCGCCCACCGGAACGAGCCTGCCGGAACGCGTCCTGAAGCGTGCCGAGGTCGATCCGCAGGTCCCCGCCGAGCGGTGCCTCCACGATCCGGCGGCCGGCGTGCGCCACGAACTCGTAGAACGGTGGGTAGACCGGGCAGTTGACGACCACCGCGTCCCCCGGCTCGGTGACCAACCCCAACGCCTCGACGACGCCGTGCATCACGTCGGGCACCAGCGCCGTACGTTCCACCGCCAGCCCGTCCCAACCCCACCGCCGCCGGGCGAACTCCGCCAGCGCCTGCGGGTACGCCGTGCCGGCGGTGTAACCGGTGTCGCCGCGCGCGACAGCGTCGGTGATCGCGGTGGCGACCGGCTCGGCCAACGGCACGTCCATCTCGGCCACCCAGAGCGGCAGCACGTCGTCGGGGTACTCCCGCCACTTGAGGCTCGTCCGTTGCCGGAGCTGGTCGATCGTGAACTGACGAAGGGGATTCACCGCGTCGCGCGGAGGGTTCAGCACGCCACTCATGGCCAAAGCCTATTCGGCGAGCCCGCAGCGCGCCGGACCCCTTTCACGGTGCGACGAACTACGCGCTGTCGCGCCCTCGACCTCGGATGACCGTCCCAGCCGCGCCGAACACTCCCGGAAGGTCGTCGGCCGCGCGCGCTCCGGCGGCGACGAGCTCCGCGACGGGCCCGGGCGTACGTGCCCAGACGACCACGTCGACGCCCGCGTTGACGAGGTTCGTCGCCATGGGCACGCCCATGATGCCGAGCCCGATGAATCCCACCGTACGAGCACTCATCCCGGCTACCTGCTTCCGGTCGTCACCGGATCTGGTGTGCCGAGCAGGACGGTGAGGCCTTCTTCGGCCGCCAGCACAGGCCCGTCGAACTCCAGCTGTGCGGCGGCCACTGCGGCTGCCCGGTCGTTGCCCGGCCAGAAGTGGGTGAGCAGCAGGCAGCGGGCGCCCGCCCGGCGAGCCCAGTGACCGGCCTCGGTGGAGGTCATCAGATGGCGGGTGGGTCGGTCGGTCTCGCCGTCGCGGTCGGTGGCCTCGACGATGAACAGATCGGCGTCGCGGCCGAGCTCGGCCAGCACGGGGGTCGGGCCGGTGTCCCCGGAGTAGGCCACCGCTGTCCCGTCGGCCTCGATCCGAATGCCCGCGTTGGGCACGTGGTGCGGAAGGGACAGTCCGGTCAGGTCGAAGGGTCCCACCCGGTAGGTGCCGGGCAGCGGATGCACGTCGAAGACCGCGTGGAGGTCGACGTCCGGCTCCAGGCCGCTGATCCGGTCGAGCACGCCCGGCGGGCAGTACAACGCCAGCCGTGGTTCAGCAGAGGATCCGTAGAACCGCATCCGGAACAGTCCGTGCAGGTCGACGCAGTGATCGGGGTGCTCATGGGTGATGACGACAGCGTCGACCGCACCGTCTGGCCAGTGCCCGAGCAGCCGCGGCAGCGTGGCGTAGCCCAGGTCGAGCACCAGGCGGTAGCCGTCCCAGTCCACCGCGAAACCGCTACAGGCACGGCCCGGCTCGGGAAGGCGCCAGAACTGCCCAGCACGGTGACCCGTCGCATCCGCACAGAGTGCCAGACCGCCAGCCACGAGAGGCCTCACCACCCACCGCCTGTGATACGCAGACCGGGCCGACAAGGACGGTCAGCGGAGCATTTCCCCGGCAATACGCATCAGCCCGCGATCCCGGCTCCGGCTTGCCGCATCCAGAATCCCGCATCGACGAGGGCGCCGTCAGTGGGATCGACGAACGGAGGGCCTCGTCCAATATCGCAGGCACAGATCAGACCGAACGTTCTGTCGCTAAGATGGTGGGATGACGCGCGACGAACCCGATGCCCGGCCCTCTGAGGCACGGCTCAGGCTTCTCCGCACGGCGATCAGAATCTTCTACGCGGAGGGCATTCACTCCGTCGGCGTCGACCGGATCATCGCCGAGGCGAAGGTGACCAGGGCCACGTTCTACCGGCACTTCCCCAGCAAGGACGACCTCATCCTGGCCTACCTACGTAAGGTGCATCAGCTGGAGCGCGGCATGGTCGACGAGGCCATCGCCGCCAACCGATCGCCGGTCGATCCACTCCTGGCCATCGCGGGTTCCATCGCTCAGAACATCCAGTCCCCCGGGTTCCGCGGGTGCGCCTTTCTGAACGCCGCAGCGGAATACCCCGACACGAACCATCCCGTGCACCAAGAACTCACGGCCCACCGGCAATGGTTCCTGGACACCATCACCATGCTCATGGCACAGGTCCACGAAGAAACGGCGGATCCCGCGGCACGCCACTTCGTCATGCTCCGGGACGGCGCCATGGCAGCCGGATGCCTTTCCGACCCCACGTTGGTGTCCGAGACCTTCCTGCGCGGTGTCGAAGGACTCCTCAGGATCAACTCGGAGCGTCAGTCGGCAGAGTCGGCCCGCTAGTCCTCGCGCGACCGTTGCCGCACGACGTCGAGCTGGGCCACCCCCGGTGAGGGGATGACCCAGCTCCTTTCGTGTTGCCACCACCGGTTGAGCCCGTTCGTGAGCCTCGTCGCAACGGGTGCCCGGCCGGCGGTGGCGAGCACGGCCGAACGGCTCGGGTCAGCGGCCGTACGCCTCGAGCAGACGTAGCCAGACCTCGCTGACGGTCGGGTACGCGGGAACGGCGTGCCACAGCCGCTCCAGGGGGACCTCACCGACGACGGCGATCGTCGCGGCATGGAGCAGTTCCGCGACGTCCGGGCCGACGAGGGTGAAGCCGACGATGACCCGCCGGTCCTCGTCCACGACCATCCGGGCATGCCCCTGGTAGCCGTCGGCATGCAGCGCGGACCCGGCGACGGCGGCCAGGTCGTAGTCGACGACCCGGGTCCGCAGCCCGGCGGCCTCGGCGGCGGCTGCGGTCAGCCCCACCGACGCGACCTCCGGGTCGGTGAAGACGACCTGCGGCACGGCGCGCGCGTCGGCGGTGGCGACGTGCCGACCCCACGGGCGTTCGTCTGGCGCTTCGCCCCTGGCCCGCGCCACGATCACGTCGCCCACCGCTCGAGCCTGGTACTTGCCCTGGTGGGTCAGGAGCACCCGCCGGTTGACGTCCCCGGCCGCGTACAGCCATCCGTCGCCGATCAACGCGCCGGCACCGTCGACCACTCGCAGGGTGTCGTCGACCGTGAGCCAGGCGCCCGGCTTCAGGCCGATCCGGTCGAGGCCGACGTCGTGCGTGTTCGGCGTACGGCCGATCGCAACGAGGATTTCGTCGGCCTCGACCTGGTCGCCGTCGGTGAGCGTGATGTGCACCGTGCCGTCGCCGTCGCGGCTCACCGAGGTGGCCTCGGCACCGAGTTGGACGGACACGCCGGCTTCTCGCAGGGACTGCGTGACCCGCTCGCCGACGAACGGCTCCGCCAGCGTGAGCACTCCGTCCCGCGCGAGGACCGTCACCGACGATCCGAGGCCGGCGTACGCCGTCGCCATCTCCGCGGCCACCACGCCACCACCGATGATGGCGAGCCGGCCGGGAACCTCGCTCGCGGCGGCGGCCTCACGGCTGGTCCACGGCGCCGCCTCATGCAGGCCGGCGATGTCCGGCACCAGCGCGCTACTTCCGGTCGCGATGACGACCGCGTGTCGGGCGGTGAGCGAGGTCGGGGCGCCGTCCGCGCCGGTCACCTCGACGAACCGGTCGGAGCTGATCCGCCCCTGGCCCCGATACAGCGCGATCCCCGCCGAATTCAGCCAGGACACCTGGCCGTCGTCCTTCCAGTGCGAGGCGAAGGAGTCCCGGCGGCGCAGCACGGCCGCCGCGTCCAGATCGCCGGTCACCGCCTCGCGCGCTCCGGGCAGCTGACGAGCCGCCCGGAGCGCCGTCTGGCTGCGCAGCAACGCCTTGGTCGGCATGCAGGCCCAGTACGAGCACTCACCACCCACCAGTTCCCGCTCGACGATCGCGGCGGTCAGGCCGCCCCGCACGACGCGGTCGGCGACGTTCTCCCCCACCGGCCCCGCGCCGATGACAATGACGTCGTACGTGGCGTTCTGCACGTCAGTTCCCCTTCGCGGCGCGGCCGAGGCGGATGGCTGCGATGAGGAAGAAGATAGCGCCGGGGATGGCGTAGCCGATCGCGTTGGTCAGCGCCGGGTTGTCCGCGGAGGCAGCCGCGAAGAACGATCCACCGGCAATGACGGAGATGCCACCGCTAATGATCATCGGCCACTGGCCACCCATCTTGCGGCGGGTGACGCCCACGATCAGCTGAACCAGCCCGGCCACGACCGCCCAGGCGCCCCAGACACGCAGGACCGCCGGGATGCCGGACGCGCCGGCGATGCCCAGGCCCACCGCGGCGAGCAGGCTGATCGCGACGTTCACGTACAGCAGGGTGGGCGATCCGGTGGCCCGCGACGCGCGGACATCGACGATGGCGGCGGCCACGTCGAACAGCGGGTAGAGCACGAGCAGCGCGACGGTGAGGGGGTTGAGGTGCTGGGCGAGTGGAAACGTCACGGCAGCCCAGACGATTGCGAAGGCGAAGCGGCCGAAATACAACCGCCGCAAGACAGCGGCCGTCGTCGAGATGCCGGGAACGGCAAGGGTGGTCATGGTCATCCTCTCGGTGATTCCGGAGCGGAGGGACGCCCAGCGGGTGCGGGCCACCGCCGGGACAAGACGGCGGTGCTACTCGATGTTGGAGAACAGCCCCGTGATCTCCACCTGAGCGCCCTGGAGCCCACCGAAGACGGCGCCGGCAGCGGGCGTCGCGACCGCGGCGGAGGCGTCCTCGTAGCTGGTGAAGTACAGGTCGAGCGTCCGGTACGCGGGAGTAGGCGTGCCGTCCTCCTTCGGCCACACCTTGGCTGACTCGACCCGCTGAACCTTCGGGAATGTCTCCGCGGCCCGACGCACGTCGGCGTAGACCTTCTCGAACTCGGCAGGGTCGGCGGGATTACCGATAACGAGGGTGATCTTGGTAGGCATGGCGCTCTCCTTCAGGGACAGCCGCGCACCCGGCTGCGCCAGGTGGAACGAACGTTCTGTCCCTGAGAACCGTACCGACCGACACTTCTGCCGTCAAGACCGACCGTTCTATCTGGCCACTATTGATCGAGTGGGGCTCGCCACTACCCGTGACAGCAGCGCAGGTGCGGCATCCGCGCCCGGTGCGTGCCACGCCGGGCGATTACCCGGCGACACGGGTCATCGCGGCGATCGACCGCCTCGCCTCCGCTTCGGCCGTGGCGGTGTTGGACACGGAGATCGCGTCAGCCGCCGTCCTCGCCACGTGGTTCCGCCCGCGCAGCAGGTGCGCAGGACCGCCGCGTCACGCCTCGGAGTCGCGATCTCCGGACGTCTCCCGTCCGATCGGCGAGGCGGGACCCTCCAGCGGCTGCCCCCGGCTTCGCAGCGCGTCGAGTAGCGCGACCAGGGCCAGCACTCCGGTCACCACGCTCAGCCCGGCCATCGGCGTCCAACGGGCCAACGCCGGCGTGAACAGCAGCAGGGCCACCAAGCCGATCATGGGGGGTCGGGAAACCCGGCCGAAGATCTCGTACTCCAGCCGCATACGGGCGACGAGGAAGAGCATCGGACCGCCCACCACGAACAGCAGCCAACTGGGCCGCGGCTGCCCGAACGGATGATCGATCACCAGCTCGTAGCCGACCGCCGTGACGAGCACGCTTAGCACGATCAACAGATGCGTCCGTTCCAACACCGCGCCCAGCCGGCCCGGCATACCCGCTCGGCCGAACGCCTGCGTCAACAGCAAACCGGCGCGGTAGAAGTAGATCCGCCAGAGCAGCGCGCTGGTGACGAACGCGACCGCGAAGGCGGCGGCCCGCTCCGCGGAATAGTCCGCGCCGCTGAAGACCACGCCGATAACCAGAATCGACTCACCGAGTGCGATGAGAAACATCTGTTGATAACGGTCCGCGAGATGGGTCCCCTCGATCCGCCACCGACCTACTTTCGACACCCCGAGCCACGGCAGCGGCCAGCCCAGGGCCCAGGCGAGGTAGTCGACGGCGAGTGCGGCAGCCCACAGCGGCAGGCGGAGTCGGTCCGGGCCCAGCGCGCCGGCCAGCCACAGCGGCGCGCTCGCCGAGGCCCACACGGCAAGTCGGATCGGCACCAGTCGTCGCGGGTGGCCACGCAGCGCGGCGGCGATCACCACTGGCCGCACCACCATCACCATCAGGTACGCGGCCGTGAACGGCAGCGCTCGCTCCTCCATGGCGCGTGGCAACGTCACCGCCATGATCAGGCCGGCGAACATGGTGCCGACCACGACGGCTTGAATGATCGGCTGCTCTGGTTCGTAGCGACTGGTGATCCATGCGGTGTGCGACCAGACCAGCCAGAGCGCCAGAAAGAGCAGCAGGGTACGTCCGAACCCGGTGACGAGCGCCCAGCCAGTGTCATCGCTCAAGGTGGCGAATCGTTGCGAGACCCGGGTGAGGGCAACGACGAAGGCCAGATCGAAGAACAGCTCCAGGAAAGTGGCACGGCCCGAACTGGTGGGAGGGCGCAGCAGCTCGGCACCCCGCCCCGCCGCCATCGTCCGCCTCCGTCCGCCCCGTGTCACCAACGAGCCGGTCGCCAGAGGAGTTGCGTCAGCCCTCATCCCGCCGCAACGACGCCTGGCAAGCGCAGGAGTCGTTCAGAAAGGTGAAATCGCTGGCGTTGGCGCGGTCGCCCCGGTCAGTCGATGCCTTCGATGATGCGGAAGTCGCGCTCGACGCCGTCGGAGAGGGCGACCAGCGCCTCCTGGTAGGCCTCGCTCTCGTGTGCCGCGACGGCCTGTTCGAAGCTGTCGAACTCGATCAGGACGGTGCGCTCGGCGATTCCGGCGTCGTGTGCGACGACTCGACCGCCGCGGGAGAGGACCCGCCCGCCCCCGGCCTGGACGGCTGGAGCGGCCAGCTTGTTGTAGGCAGTCAGCTTCTCAGGGTCTGAAATGGTGCGGTAGGCACTGACCCAGTAGCCCTTGGCCACGGAACCTCCAGTGTTCTTTCCACGATCGGCTGACGGGCTTGACCCGTTTCGAGGGACAGGGGCGCTGCGGTGTCAGGCTACCCGCCGGGCCGTACCGAGTGGGTCGCGGTGGCTACACAGGCCGCTGGCTGAGGTAGCCCAGGCTGCGGCCGAAGGCGTCCGTGCCGTAAAACTCCTGCGAGATCAGATGACCCTCGGACTGTCAATGAACGAATCGAGATTGATTGAGGTGATCTCAGCGGGAATCGGGCAGGTATCGGTGTTCGAAATGGGTCAATACGAGGCTGGCGCGGACGATGTCGCCGACGTCGAGGATCACGTGGGACCAGCCCTCGTCCGCGACCCGCCGCAGGGCGGTGTGTAGGTCCGGGGCCTGAGCGGACAGGACCGTGATGGCCTCGGTGATGTAGCGGTACGCCGTGGCCCTCGACACGGCGAATCCAGCGCCGAGCAGGGTCTTGTCCCCGCCTTTGCGGAACCAGACCAGCACCATCAGCGCCTGACGAAAGCAGGTCAGCGCCCTGGTGCTCTTTCGGGTGCCGCGGGCGCGGCGTTCGGTGGCCAGCAGCCGGGCAAGGTGGTGCACGAGTTCCCTTGGGGACGTCGAGCATGGCACGATAAGCGATCACGTGGAGTCCTGACTGGTGAAGTACATTTTGGCAGATCTTCTTCTACCGAGGACTCCACGCCGAGTCCAGCACCGTCCGCTCTGGACGGTTGGGTCCGTGTCGACCCATTTCCGGACTCCAGCTCCGGCATTGACACTTCGCTAAAGAGCTGGCCAGATCGCAGGCCATGCCGCCGTACGCGATCCTGCGTCGCATTCGAAGGGCCGGCCCAATCAGCGTGGGAACGGACCCAGAGGTGACTTGTCGCCTACTGACCACTTGTGACCGAACGGGTCCGTGAAGCCACCTTGACGGTGCGTCCCCCAGGGCACGTGGTGATCCTCGATTCCCGCTCCGGCGATCGCGCCCGCGGCCACGGCGCGCTCGATGAAGGTGTCGGGATCATCGCCGAACACCTCAATGCGGGTGCTCGTGACCCCCGCCTGGCCGGGACTGGTCTCTGTGGGGTTCTCGGGATTGACCTCATGGAGGAAGAAGGCCGCGCCACTGATCTCAAGGCCGGCGACGCCACCAAGGTTCCACAGCTCTGTCGCGCCCAGCGCAGCCTTGTACCAGGCGACCGCAGCGTCAGCATCCGGGACGATCAGCATCACAGAGATCACTGATGGCGAAGCGGACACCGTGTCGCCGGACGGCACGGAACGATCTCTCAGTTCCTCAGTCATACCCACAGCATGCCCGATGTCACCAGCAGCGTCTCTCCAGTCCGGCCCACGGCCAGACTCCACCAGCCCCGAAGACGAGCAGCTCGCGAAGCGTCAGTGCCGTCCAACCCTTTGCTGAGATCACTTCATTGAGGGCACACGCGAACCCGAACTGCAAGGTATTGAGATTCCCCTCCCTGCCGGCGGATTTCCTGGCCGATGACGGAAACACAAACCTATGCTTGCCGCCGACCGCACTGCGGCTCGTCCGGGCCGAGGGACACCCATACAAGGACTTGCGAATGCGCCGGAAGTCTGCTCTGAACAACGGCACTGCTGGCGTCAGCGAACCACCGACCTCTACCGCTGAGGGCGTCGCGCGCCGATCCGCGATAGCCGAGGAACAGGCGTTTCTCGACGTGGCCACGGCCCGGCGCGACAAGCTGGTCGACCAGCTACAGGTCGAGCTTTCGTCGGAGGCGCTGGACGCGTTGACGCTGGCCCGGCAGCGCATGCTCCGCCAGCAGTACGACGAGCTCCAGCGAGCAGAGGAAGGGCTGGTCTTCGGCCGCCTCGACGGTCTTGACGGCACCGTACGCCACGTCGGCCGTGTCGGTCTCCGCGACGACGGCGAGGGCAGCGAGCCAGTGCTGGTGGACTGGCGCGCTCCCGCAGCTCGGCCGTTCTACACCGCGACGGCTGTCGACCCACAGGGTCAGGCACGGCGCCGACACATCCGTACGACGGGATCGGTCGTCGTCGGCGTGGACGACGAGCCTCTGGACGGAACCACGACGGCGGAACTCGTCGGCGAAGGCGCTCTCCTGGCCGCCCTCGACCAGCGGCGCACCGGCCGCATGTCGACAGCGATCTCCACGCTGCAACGCGAACAGGACGACATCATCCGGGCGGAGGCGACCGGCCCACTGATCGTTCAGGGCGGTCCCGGCACCGGCAAGACCGTTGTCGCCCTGCACCGCGTCGCGTACCTGCTGTTCACCCACCGCAAGATGGCCGACCAGGCGGTCCTGGTTCTGGGCCCCTCGCCGCGGTTCCTCAAGTACATCGCCCAGGTGCTACCCGCGCTCGGTGAGACCGACGTCGTCTCGGCGACCTGCGACACCCTGCTGACCGACGTTCAGGTGGGCCGCGACGAGAGCTGGCCTCTCGCCGAGATCAAGGGCCGCGCCCTCTGGCAGCCCGCGCTCGAAAACTACGTCACGTCGCTGCTTCCCCGGCCCCGCGAGCTGAAGCTGCGCTGGGAGGGCGAGTTCTACGTCATCGCAGCCACAACTGTGGCGCACGCCCTCGCCTCGGCGGTGCAGGGACGCCCCTACCACCGCGCCCGCGCGCCGTTCGCCGAGCAGTTGCATCACCTACTCGCCGATGTCGTCGCCGAGCAGCGCGAGGCGCTGATGGACGAGATGGAGGAGGGCTTCGAGGACATCCTCGCTCGCGTCGACAGGGACATGGGGCAGGACCACCACTCCGCCTGGACGTCCACCGGAAGTGACATCGACGGGTTGCTCTCCGAGGAGGAGACCGAACAGTTGCGATGTCGTATCGCCGAGGACGCCACCATCGCCCGGTTCATCGAGGCATGGTGGCCCACCCTCGACCCGGAAACCCTGCTGGGTGATCTCCTGACCGACCGCACCCTGCTGGCCCGGTTCGCCCCGCAGCTGTCCACCGAGGAGATCACCGCCGTCGCGGCCGAGCCCGCCGGATGGGCATCAAGCGACATTCCCCTGCTCGACACCATTGCCGACCTGCTCGGCGAGGTCGACGCCCCGCAACCACAGGGCGAGTTCGTTGCCGACCGCGCTCGCCGGCAGCGTGGCTGGGTGTACGGCCACGTCGTCATCGACGAGGCGCAGGAGCTGTCCGAGATGCAGTGGCAGATGGTTCTGCGGCGCTGTCCCAGCCGCTCCATCACCGCCGTCGGTGACATCGACCAGGCGGAGGCAGCCCACCGGCACACCAGCTGGGCACAAGCGGTGCGGGCCGTTTTCGGAGACCGCTGGACCGCCGCGGAACTCACCATCTGCTACCGGACCCCGCGCGAGGTCATGGACCTCACCGAAGCAGTCTTGAAGAAGGCTGGCAGCCACAACACGCCGCCACGGGCGGTACGCTCCTCCGGCATCGCCCCCTGGGAACTCACGATCGCACCCGCTGAGCTTGCTGGTGCTGCCGCCGAAGCAGTGTGGCAGCTGCAGCAGCGGTGGCACGGCGGCACGGCGGCACGGTCGGCGTCATCGCTCCCGCCGACCGCATCGCCGAACTCCTGGCCGTGCTGAGTGATGTGCCAGTGCTCACCGCGACCCAGTCCAAGGGATTGGAATGGGACGCGACGCTCCTCATTGACCCCCAGGGCATCGCCGCTGAGCCGCGCGGTTGGAACGGCCTCTACGTCGCGCTCACCCGATGCACCCAGGAACTCGGACAGCTGATCCTCACGCAGTAGTCGCCACCCCTACTGAAGGGGCTGTCCGCGTCCGGCGTACGTCAGCGCTGGTGGCGGGAGCCGAGCCGGCCCAGGCGAACGAATCCGTTGACAACATCATCGGCACCTCAATACGCTTAACAGCTTCGTTAAGCGAAGGGGGTTCAGGTGGCTGGCACCGACCAGCTCAGCGCGGTGTTCTCGGCGCTCGCCGACCCGACTCGACGGGCAATCCTCGCCGAGCTGGCCGAACGCGACGCCACGGTCACCGATCTGACCGCGTCTTTCTCCATCTCGATGCCAGCGGTGTCACGGCACCTGAAGGTGCTCGAACGCGCCGCGCTCATCTCGCGATCGCGGTCGGGCAAGTGGCGCGAGAGCCGCCTCGAGGCGGCCCCGCTGCGCGAGGCGGCCGACTGGATCGAGCACTACCGGCGGTTCTGGGACTCGTCCCTCACCCGCCTCGATGCCCACCTTGCCGCGGTGCAGGCCGCCGGACGGGCAACGGATCAGATGGCCGACGACACCCGGGAGCTCGAATGAACGCCGAAACTCCGCAGCTCGTCATCTCTCGCGTGTTCGACGCGCCACGGGAGCTCGTCTACCAAGCCTTCATCGACCCTGACCACCTGGCGGCGTGGTGGGGCCCGATCGGCAACTCACTGCCGCGCGACGAGATCGAGTTCGACGTACGCCCCGGGGGCTTTCAACGGTGGACGGAGGTCAATGCGGCCACACCCGACCTTCGCGTGCACGTCCACGTCGACCTCACCGACGTCGCCGACGGCGAACTGCTCGAAGGCGTCATGCACGTCAGTGGCCGGCTGCAGGAGGGCATCGAGCCGTTCGAGACGAGGTTGCGGGTCGAGTTCCACGACGAATCCGACGGGCGGACGCGACTGGAGATCCGCCAGTGGCTGCCCGAGCACCTGACACAGCCCAGCGAGGAGGGTTGGCGCCAGGCGTTCACCAAGCTGGACGCCGCGTTGGCGAATCTCCAGGTCCTTGCAGCTGATCATTGAGGGGTAGAGGCATGGCGAAGCTGATCTACGTGAACAACGTATCGCTTGACGGCTACATCGAGGACGAAAGCGGCGCGTTCAACTGGTTGCCGATGGACGATGAGCTATTCGTGCTCTACACCGACCTCCTGCGGTCCGTGGGCACGTTCCTCTACGGCCGGCGCCTGTACGAATCGATGGCCCACTGGGAGACCAACCCGGCTCTGGCCGCGCAGTCTGACCTCACGGCCGACTTCGCGAGCGTCTGGAAGGCGGCGAACAAAGTCGTCTACTCGACGACCCTCGCCGCGGTGTCAACTGCCGACACCCGACTCGAACGCCGTTTCGACCCCGCCGCGGTACACGAACTGAAGGCGACGGCCAGCAGCGATCTCACCGTAGGAGGTGCCAACCTCGCGGCGCAGGCTTTCAAGGCCGGGCTGGTCGACGAGTGCCAGCTGTTCATCTGGCCCGTTGTCGTCGGCGGGGGCAAGCCAGGGCTGCCGACCGGCACACGCACCGACCTTGAGCTGATCGATCAGCGCCGATTCCGAAACGGCGTCGTACACCTCCGCTACCGCCCTCTCGGGCAGTGAACGACAGCCCTGCCCGATCGCCGGCGCTGGCATCACCGGCGGAGCGCTGACGACCGGTTCGGCGGAGGGTTTCCACAGGCCCTGACCTGTGGAAACCCGCTCGCGGTCGGAACGGCCGGCCTACCGCGGTACGGCACGGAACCACGCCTCCCGGTCGCCCGGGTCCGGTCCGCGCCGGGGCAAGGTCGGCGGGTCCTCGCCGGTGACCGGCGCGTAGTGGTCGAAGGTCGTGGTCAGGACAGCCTCCCCGCCGGTGAGGTCGGGAAGAGCGGCGACGACCTGCGGCACCCGGGAGGACGGCAGGGTGCCGCTCACCTCGAGGTAACCGCCGGCGACGGCGGTCTCGTGGACCACCCCTCCCCGCCTGACGAGCAGCGCCAGCACCGCCTCCACCGCGTGCTGGGGAAGGTTGACGTCGAACCGCTCGATCGGCTGGCACACCCGGGCACCGGCTTGGCGCAGCGCCGCGGCGACCACGACCGGGGCGAGGTTGCGGAAGTCCGCCGCCACGGTCGAGATGGACTTGTCGAACTTCTGATGCGGCCTGCTCTGTCGCGGGAGGTACCGGGAGGCCGTCATGGTTACCACACAGTCGGTGACCGGCCAGCCGTGCCGACCCTGCCGCAGCGCGGCCCGCACGCCCTCCTCCGTGGCGGCGACGAATGCCGGTGGCAGCCGGCCGGGTTCGACACCGGGACGAAAGTCGATGCCGTGCCCGACCGGGGCGGCCTCGATCCGTAGCCCGAGCCCGGCCAGGTACGGGTTGCCGCGCTCGTGCACCCGCTCCTCGAAGGCTCCGGTGCCGACGACCCGCTCGATGCAGGCCGTCAGCGTGCCGGAGAAGCGCACCCGGACGCCGTACCGGTCCTCCAGGAGGGCGGCCAGCACCTCCTTCTGGACCTCCCCGTGCAGACGGATCACCGCCTCCGCCTGCTGCTCGTCGAGCCGCAGGTCCACCAGCGGGTCCTCGTCGGCCAGCTCGGCCAGGCCGGCGAACATCGCCAGGCGCTGCTCCGGATTCACCGGCTCGACGACCGCCTGCCGGGTGGGCGGCGGAAACCGATAGCCGTGCCGCCGAGGCGGGTCCCCGATGTGCTGGCCGATCCGGGCCGAGACGCCACGCACCGCGGCAATCTGACCGGCGGACACCGAGGGGCGCACCAGCACGCCTTCGGGCTCGATGACGGCGATCTGGGTCACCGTCTGCGGGCGGGCCCCGGCCAGCTGCACCCGATCTCGCACCCGCAGACGGCCGGACCACAATCGCAGCCAGGCCCGCCGGCCGTGGCCGTCCCGATCGACGGCGAAGACCGTGCCCGCCAGCGGACCGTCCCGCTGCTCGCCACGCGGCAGCAGGTCGGCGAGGAGATGGCACAGCTGCCGTACCCCTGCTCCGGTGATCGCCGAACCGCACGCCACCGGGGTGAGCTCGGCGCGGCGCACCGCGTTCCGGATCGCACGGCGGACGTCGCGGATGCGTACCGGCTCGTCTGTCAGCCACCGCGCCGCCACCGCGTCGTCGACCTCCGCCACCGCCTCCAGCACCGGTTCGGCGTCGAGGCCGACGGCCCGCACCCGGACGTCGCGCCCGCTCTGGCCGGTGACCGTGGTGAGCAGGACCGGACGCGCCCCGAGCCGCTGGCGTACCTGGGTCAGCACCCGGTCGACGTCGGCGCCGCGGCGGTCCACCTTGTTCAGGAAGAAGACCGTCGGTACGCCGATGCGGCGCAGCGCCCGCCAGATGGCGACGGTCTGCGGCTGGACCCCCTCGACGCTCGACACCACGAGCACGGCGGCGTCGAGCACTGCCAGCGACCGCTCGACCTCCGCGATGAAATCCGGATGGCCGGGGGTGTCCAGCAGGTTGATGCTCAGATCACCGATGGCGATCGACGTGACGGCCGCCCGAATGGTGATGCCGCGCCGGCGCTCCAGCTCCATCGAGTCGGTCCGTGTCGTGCCGGCGTCGACGCTGCCCAACTGGGACACGGCGCCTGCCTCGTAGAGCAGGCGCTCGGTCAGGCTGGTCTTGCCGGCGTCAACATGGGCGACGATTCCAAGGTTCAACAATGCCAAAGCAGAACTCCACGGTAGGACGGTCAAGGGTCCGGAACGTGGAAGCTGCTCGCATTGTCACTCCTCGTCATGGTCGTTGTGGCCGACGTGCTCCACCGGGGTGCAGCGGTGCGGCGTCTTGAGGTTCGCACGTCCGCTGCGACCGCCGCCACCGAATTCGATCGCGGCACCGCCACGGTCGGCCCCGCGCATCAGGCCGTGTCGACCCGCCACAACCCCTGGCGTCGCCGTGCCGCCGCCTGTGCGTCGGCACTCGGGTGGACCGCTACCCCGTACCATCGGGCATCAGGTAGAGCGGCTGTCGTGGCGTGGGCGGCGACAATCAGGGCAGGGCACGACGCCGTGCCGGCGACGCGAGCTTCCCGGCGTACCGACGTTTCGCAGCAACTCCAGAACCCGTTTGCTGGATCGGGTGTCAGCGCGCCGGTCGGCTCGTCCGCTGCCCACCATGTCCGGACGGGTGATCAGCGCGCGGGCGACCGCGACTCGCTGCTGCTGGCCGCCGGAGAGTTCGCTGGGGCGCCGCCCGCCGTACTCGCTGATGCCGACAGTCGCCGTTCACCCCGACCTACCGCAGGCTGAGCGAGGACCCCCGCTGGACCACGCACGCGCTGGCCGGCGGCCACAACCTCATGCACGACGCCCCGGACGAGCTGGCGAGGATCCTGAGCGACGTCGCCGCGTCCCGCTGATCGGCGCCTCCGCCGGCGCCGCCGGGAGACGCTCGCCGAGGCGTACCGCTGGAGTCCCCCAGAGCACCAGCGCGCCCAGGCCCGCACCCGATCCGCCGGCGCGGACCCGGCGACCTGCTGCGTCGACCGTACGGCAGAGCCCAGCTGCGGGCGACCTAAGGGGCCGGCTGCAGACCCGTGAACGGGAAGATCCACTCCGGGTGGGCTGCGGAGATCACCTGCACACAGGCATCCTCGATGATCGTCCTTACCGGATGATCATCGGGGTTACGGGGCGTTCGCTTGGCAGGATTCAGGATTGGGAGGCTACCTGGGGCAGGTGCCGGGCAAGTTCGGCGCGCAGGACGCCGGTCGCGGGCCTAAGCAAGCCGACGCTGACCGTGTAGACAGGCTGTCCCGCACGGAGCCGTGGACGAAGTGTCGTGGCAGACGGCACGACCGCTGCGGGGAGCAGAGTGACCTCAAGGACGGCGAACGGACCAGGACGGCGGACCATCGCCGACTGGATGGCCTGCCACGGGAGAACGGCCATCCGCCCCCGCTCGGCGAGCCTCAACGCCGGACCGGTTACGTCGACAGATGACCAGTTCCTTCGGTGCAGGGCGAGCGAGAAAGCGCTGAGGAGGACGGCGTAGAGGACGCCTGACGCGACGATGTTCGTCAGGTCGGCAGGCGGCCGCCCAGCAACGAGTGATAGAACGACTTGGACAAGAGCCCAGGCCAGCAAGCCGATCACCAGCCTGAACAGGAACATGAGGCGGGCGGACGTACGGAACATCGTCCCGTCGCTTGCGTCCATGAAGGGCCCTCCCGTCGACCGATGCAGCCGACTGTAGAGCAGCCGATCACCTCGGCTGCGGCGCAGGCGTCGGATGAGTACCTGCCGACGATCCGGCCCCACCAATCCGGCCTCGCCGGCACCAGTCCTTGACGACCGGCCATGCCCTCTACCCCGACCAGATGGTTCAGCGGTCACACTTGCGAGATGGAGGTCGGGTCACGAGACATCCCTTAGCGATCCCTGGGGCTGGACGATCTGAACGACGAATCGCCGGTGGCCACGACCGGCTCGCCGCACGGAAACGCCGTCGCCCAACCGGAGCTGGCGCGAAGCGCGGCCACCGCCGCCCGGGCTGCCTCCGGGCTGGGGGCAGCAAGGGCCGCCCCGGCGATCTGGCGGCACTCGTCCAGGGTGTGCGCGGCCAGGGACTCGCGCACCGCCGGAATGCTGCGGGGCGCCATGGACAGGCTGGTGATGCCCAGGCCTGCCAGCACCAGAGCGAAATTGGGATCCGCTGCGGACTCTCCACACACGCCAACTGGCTTGCCCGCCTCGACGCCGGCTGCCGCGCAGGAGGCGAGGAGCGCGATCAGCGCGGGCTGCCACGGGTCGAGCAGGTCAGCGAGGTCGCCGCACATGCGGTCAGCGGCGAACGTGTACTGGCTGAGGTCGTTGGTGCCGATGCTGAGGAAGTCCGCGTGGCGAAGCACCTGGCTGGCACGCAGGGCAGCGGCCGGCACCTCGATCATCACGCCGGCGGTTGGCAGGCCGTGCTCGCGGCAGGACTCGGTGAACGCGGCCGCCTCCGCCGCCGTGGCGACCATCGGCGCCATCACCCAAACCTCGGCGTCCGTCGCAGCAGCCGCCTCCGCGATCGCGGCCAACTGCGTGGTAAGCACGGAAGGTGTCTGCCGTGCGACCCGCAGACCGCGGATGCCCAGCGCGGGGTTAGGTTCATCGGCCAGACGCAGGAACGGCAGCGGCTTGTCGGCGCCGGCGTCGAGGGTACGCACAACGATCTTGCGGCCGGGCAGCGCGGCGAAGACGTCGCGGTACGCGGCGACCTGTTCTTCGTGCGACGGCGGGTCGCTGCAGTCGAGGTAGAGCAACTCGGTGCGGAACAGGCCGACGCCTTCAACCTCGCCGGTGAGGTCGCGGGCGGAACCGATGTTGGCCAGTAGCGCGATGGGATGGCCGTCCGCGGTCCGTCCGGGGCCTTGAGAGCGGGCCCGGCGTTCGATCTCCGCGAGCCGGTCCGCGTTGACAGTGGTCACCGTCTCGGCGGAGACGCCGGCCACCACGACGCCGCTCGCGCCGTCGAGAGTGGCCAACGCGCCGTCGGGCACGTCCAGGATGCCCGCGCAGCGGACCACGGCCGGGATACCGAGTGTCCGGGCCAGGATCGCGGTGTGGCTGGTCGGTCCGCCCTCGGCAGTGACCAGGCCCAGCACCAGGCCCGGTTCGAGGCCGGCGGTGTCCGCGGGTGCCAGGTCGCGGGCGATGAGCAGGTACGGATGGCCAGGGTCCGGCACGCCCGGCATCGGCTGCCCCAGGCACGCCGCAACGAGCCGGTCCCGCAGGTCGTCGAGGTCGCTGACCCGCTCGGCGAGGTACCCGCCCGCGGCTTCGAAGGCGGCCCGATGCACGGCGAGCACGTCGGTGATCGCGTGCGGCGCGTCCGCACCGCCGTCGATGGCGATGTCGGCCGCGTCGATGAGCGTCTCGTCCTGCGCCATCATCACCTGGGCGCGCAGGACCTCGGCGGCGGTCGCGTCCAGGGCGGTGTCGGCGCGACGGGTCAGGTCGGCGGCGACGGCGAGGACCGCTTCCCGCACGGCCGCCTTCTCGGCTGCGGGATCAACGGTCTCCGCCAACGGCGGCAGGGCCGGCGGCGGAGCCAGCCGGTAGACCGGCCCCGCCGCACCGCCAGGGCTGGCCCCGATTCCCCGAAGTTCACGCATCGACGGCATCCAGATCACGTTCGAGGAGGTCGGCCAGGGTGTCGACGGCGGCCTGCGCGCCGTCGCCGTCGGCCTCCAGGGTGACCTCGGTGCCCTTCCTGGCGCCGAGCGACAGCACGGCGAGCATGCTGCGGGCCGGCACGGGTTTTTTGTCGCCGGTGCGGATGGTGACCAGCACCGGCTGCTTCGCCGCTTCGGCGACGAACAGCGCCGCCGGGCGGGCGTGCAGCCCGCTGGCGGAGCCGACGAGGACTGTTCTGGTGGGCAACGGATCCTCCTACGGTTCGATCGTCACCTTGATCGCTTCGCCGCGCGCCACGATGCCGAAGGCGTCGAGGGCGCGGTCGAGCGGCAGGCGGTGGGTGATGAGATCGGCGACCGGCACGGAGCCGTTGGCGATGAGTCGCAGCGCCTCCTTGTTGTGTTCCGGGCTGGAGCCGTTGGCACCGACGATGGTCAGTTCGCGGTAGTGCACGAGGTTGGAGTCCAGGGAGATGACCGGCTTGTCCTTCGGCAGGCCGCCGAAGAAGCTGATCCGGCCCTGCCGCGCGGTCATCTGCACCGCCTGCTCCTGGGCGGCGCCAGCGGCCGTGGCGGTAATGACGACGTCGGCACCCCGGCCCTCGGTGAGCTTGAGCACCGCGTCGACGACGTCGGTCTCGGCGCCGCAGATCGCCGCGTCCGGCTGCACCAGGTTGGCGGCCAGGTCGAGGCGTTCGCGGTTGAGGTCGACGAGGAGCACCCGGGCCGCGCCGCGCGCCCGGGCCAGGCGGACATGCAGGCAGCCGATCGGCCCGGCGCCCACGACGACCACGTCGTCGCCCTCCCCCACACCGGCGAGGTTCTGGCCGTTGAGGACGCAGGCGAGGGGCTCGGCGACGGACGCCTCGGCGAAGCTGAGTCCCTCGGGGATCCGGTTGAGCCCGTCGACGGCGAGGACGTTGTGGGGCACGACCACGTATTCGGCGAACCCGCCGTCGAAGTGGTATCCCATCGACACCTGGTTGGGGCACACGGTCATCCGGCCGCGCTGGCACTCGGCGCACGTACCGCAGGGGATGGCGGCGATGACCTGGACCCGGTCCCCCGGCCGCCAGCCCGTGACGTCGTCACCGACTTCGGTGATCTCGCCGGCGATCTCGTGGCCCATGACGCGCGGCGGGGCGATGTGGTGGTGGCCGAAGCGGGAGATCTTCACGTCGGTGCCGCAGGTGGAGCATGCGCGGACGCGGATCTTCACGTCGGCGGGGCCCGGCGTGGGCTCGGGCGCGTCCTCGATGCGGACGTCACCGGGTGCGTGGAATCGGACAACCTTCACGAGGGGTTCCCTTCGAGGATAGCGATCACGTCATCGGCGCTCGTCGACTCTCGTAGCCGCTGCGCCTGCGCCGGGTCCATCAACACCGAGGCGAGTTGGGCCAGGATGTCCACGTGCCCGTCGCCGGCCGCGGCGATGGCGACACAGACCCGCACGTCGAAGCCGTCCCAGTCGACGCCGTCCGGGAAGCGCAGCACCGCGAGGGCGTCGCGCTGGACCGACTCCTTGCTGTTCAGCGTGCCGTGCGGGATGGCGACGCCCTCCCCGATGTACGTGGAGACGCTCCGCTCGCGGGCGAGCATCGCGTCCACGTACGCCGGGGCGACCGCGCCGACCTCGACGAGTACCGCGCCGCAGCGGCTGATCGCTTCGTCCCGCGATCGGACCCGCTCGTCGAGCCGGATCGCGTCACGGGCCAGCAGCTCAGCCACTCAGCTCACCACCGCGCTGTACCGCGTTCACGACCCTGGTGACGGCCGGGTCGCCGATGAACACCTGGATCGGCACGATCACCTTGTCGGGTGCGCTGACCCGGGCCCGCGCGGCGAGCCCCTGGTGGCAGATGACCACGTCTGCGTCCGCCGGGATCGAGTTGACCGGGGTGTGCTCGACGGTCACCGCGTTCTTCGCCAGTTGCCGCCGAAGTTGGCTGGCCAGCATCACGCTGCTGCCCATGCCGGCGTCGCAGGCGACGACGACCTTCTTGATTTCGGTGCCGTTGATGGTGGGCATCTGTTCAGACCTCCTGCTTCGCCGGCTTGTCGAGGGTCTCGTCGGGGTCGACAGCCCTTTCCTGCTCTGGGCGGACAGCCACCTCTTCGTCCGGGCCGACAGCGTCCGCTGCGGGCTCGCCGCGCCCGAAGCCGAGCAGGGCCGAGGCGACCGCGAAGGTGACGGCGGCGGCGATCACGACGCCGAGAATGACCCCGAAGTGGCCGCCCTTGGGAGTGACCGCGAGGTAGGCGAAGATGCTGCCCGGCGAGGGGGTGGCGACCAGGCCCGCACCGGTGATCACGAAGGTGCCGACGCCGGCCGCACCCCCGGCGATCATGGCGAGGATCAGCTTCGGCTTCATCAGCACGTACGGGAAATAGATCTCGTGGATGCCGCCGAGGAACTGCACGATGATCGCGGCCGGAGCGCTGGGGCGCAGCGCGCGGGGGCCGAAGAGCATGAAGGCGAGCAGCAGACCGAGGCCGGGGCCGGGGTTCGACTCGATCATGAACAGGATCGACTTGCCCTTGTCGGCGGCCTCGGCGATGCCCAGCGGGCCGAATACGCCGTGGTTGATGGCGTTGTTGAGGAAGAGCACCTTGGCGGGTTCGACGAGCACCGAGGTCAGCGGCAGCAGGTCCTTGCCGACGAGCCAGTCGACGCCTGCGCCGGCCTGCTTGGTGAGCCATTCGACCACCGGGCCGATGCCGTAGACGCCGCCGATGGCCATCGCGGCGCCGATGATGCCGGCGCTGAAGTTGTCGACAAGCATCTCGAAGCCGGGGCGGATCCTGTTCTCGACCAGGCTGTCGAACAGCTTGAGGAGATAGGCCGTGAGCGGCCCAATGATCATCGCGCCGAGGATCATCGGCACGTCCGCGCCGACGACGAGGCCCATGGTCGCCACCGCGCCCACGACGGCACCGCGCTGGCCGTGGACCAGCCGGCCGCCGGTGTAGCCGATGAGCACCGGTAGCAGGATGCTGATGATCGGGCCGACCAGTTCCGCCAGGGTCTTGTTGGGCAGCCAGCCGGTTGGAATGAACAGTGCGGTGATCAGGCCCCAGGCGATGAACGCGCCGATGTTGGGCATGACCATCGCGGCCAGGTAGCCGCCGAGGCGTTGCACGGTGGCTTTGGGGCCCTGGCCCTTTACTTCTGGTGTGTAGGAAGAGGAGGTCACGGGGGTATCTCCTTCATGAGGGGCGGTCCAGACAGCCGCAGGGGGAAGAAGGTCGTCCGGCTAGGTGTGGATGGTGACGTCGTGGCGGAACAGATCCGCCGGCCCGGGCATCCGGCTGCCGGGCAGGCTCACCGCGGCGGCGCCCCAGGCCAGGCCCTCAGCGAGGGCGGCGGCACCCTGCGCCCCCGCAGCGAGGAACCCGGCGAGCAGCGCATCGCCGGCACCGACGGTGCTACGGGGCCGGGCGACCGGACAGGTGCCGGTGCGGACCCCTTCGGCGTTGACCAGGACAGCGCCGTCAGCGCCGAGGCTGGCCACGACGGTGCCGGCTCCCCATGCCCGCAGGCACTGAGCGGCATCGACCACATCGCCGAGGTCCTTCAGCGGGGTGCCGACCACTTCGGCCAGTTCGTCGCGGTTTGGCTTGAGCAGGGTCGCCCCAGCCAGAGCGGCCTCGCGCAGGGCAGGACCGCTGGTATCGACGGCGACCCTGACGCCGGCAGCGCGCAGCTTCCGGCACAACTGAGCGTAAGCGTCGGCGGGCAGGCCGGGCGGGACGCTGCCGCACAGCACGACCCAGTCGGCACCGCTGGCGCGGGCGAGCACACGGTCGATCACCTCGTCGAACTCGGCGCGGCACATGGCCGGGCCAGGCTCGTTGATTTTGGTGACCGTGCCGTCGGGCTCGGCCAGGGTGATGTTGGAACGGGTCCGTCCGGAGATCGACACGGCGAGGACCTCCACACCCTCCGCCTGGAGTAGGCGGATGAGCTGATTGCCCTCGTCACCGCCGGACGGCAACACCGCTACCGACGGCACCCCGTTGGCCAGCAGTGCACGGGATACGTTGACGCCCTTGCCGCCGGGGTCAAGGTGAGCTGTGGCAGCCCGGATGACCTCGCCCCGGGTGAGTGAGTCGACCTCCACGGCCCGGTCGAGGCTGGGGTTGAGGGTGACGGTGACGATCATGCGCGTACCACCCGGACATTCGCGGACTCCAGGTCACCGACCAGGTCGACGTCGGCACGGCTGTCGGTGATGAGCAGGTCGACGTCGGCCAGCTCAGCGAACCGGGCGAAGTAATCGTTGCCGAGCTTGGTGTGATCGGCGACCACCACCGTGCGGCGGGCCGCACGAACCATCGCCCGCTTCACCGCAGCCTCGGACGGGTCCGGGGTGGTCAGCCCGCGCTCGACCGAGATGCCGTTGGTCCCGACGAACGCGACGTCGACGTAGAGGTCCGCCAACGGCGACAGCGCCCAGTCGTCGACGGTCGCCAGGGTCTTCCCGCGGACCCGTCCACCCAGCAGCAGGACGTTGAGGTTGGCATAGGTACCGAGGGTCGTGGCGATGACCGGCGAGTTGACCACGACGGTCAGCTCTCGGTCCACCGGCAGCAGCTGGGCCAGCCGGGCGGTCGTGGTGCCGGCGTCGAGGATGATCGCGCCCTCCTCCGGCACCTCGCTCAGGGCGAGCTTGGCGATGCGCTCCTTCTCCTCGATGAGCACCGCGTCACGCGCCGCCAGCGCGGGCTCGAACCCGAGCCGTTCGACCGGAATAGCTCCACCGTGGACTCGACGCAGCACCCCGGCCCGCTCCAGGATGGTGAGATCGCGGCGGATGGTCTCCGACGTCACGTTGAGCCCGTCGGCCAAGCCCGCCACCTCGACCCGGCCCATCTCTCGGGCGATGCGGAGGATCTCCTGCTGTCGTTCTTCGGCGTACATGTTGTTGTTTCACCGCCGTTTCGTTTTGCTTGTGCTTTGTTTACGCCCGACTTTAGGGGAAGTCAAGAGACGGACCACAGAAAGCCACACCGGTCGGCACCTGGCAGGACGAGCGGGACCTAGCTTGATCTTTAACCGTGCTCACGCGGCGTCGACCCTCGGCTGCGTGGCAGGCGCTGCCGCCTGCGAGCGCGCCCGTAGCTCCAACCCGATCCGCACCGATACGCCAGTAGGGTCATCGGGGCGGCTGCGGCCGCCCCAGCCCACGAGCAACTCAAGCCTCTCCGCGGGGCTCCGCATATGTGGACGTCGCCGTGCGCGTTGTCAGCCGTGCGCGTTGTCAGCAGCAAAGCCGCGGATTCCGGCCCTGCCGAAGCGGTGGAGCGTGAAGCGCGATTAGGGTCTGCGGATGCGGGATGACATCGTTCTGCGGCTGGACCGCGCAACCGCCGAAGATCTGTACGTCACGCTGCACGAGGCCGGAGAGCACATTGCGGCTGGCGCAGCCATCACTCCGCCCACCGCCGAGGAGACCGAGCGGCTGGGCACCCTCCTGCGGGACCTGGGCCACGCACTTGGCCGTCGCTGTTCTCCATACCGCGAGCACCTCTAGTTGGTGGAGAGTCGCCCGTATTCAGCCAACATCACACCCACGGCCACCTGGCTCGAGGTCGCGGTCTGGGTGGCGTACGCGGCCGGTGTGCTGTTCCTGTAACTCCGCCCGGCCCGGCCGCGGACGGCTATGGAGCCACCGGCCGACGAAGCATCCCGCCGGCAACCAGTTCCAGAGTGAGCCCGACGACGATCGCCTCCGCCGCCAGCAACGCGATCAGCACCAGCAGCTGAGTGGCGCCGGCCTGCACGGCGGAGCCACCGCCGAGCAGCACTCCGACGAAAGCACCGGGCAGCGTGACCAGACCCACGGTCCGGGTCTGGTCCAGGGCCTGACCGGCGACAGGCCGGCACACCTCGAGCGCGGCCTCGCGAGGCAGGAAGCCGAGCGCCAACGCCGCCTCGTACTCGCCCTTCCGATCCCGTAACTCATTGGAGTCCGACGGCCAGACAGCGACGTCGCGGTCATCGCGCCGCCGATCAGGATGCCGGCGATCGGCAGGACCGCCACCTCGGTCAGCGGCATCGTTCCGGCCCCGACGATCAGCGCGCCGACCGGCAGCGCCCCGGCCGTGATCGGATTGATCGCGAGCCACCCGAGCCGGAACGTGCTCACCCTGCGGGCCGCGGTGACGCCGGCGACCAGCAGCATCACCGCGAGGAACCCGGCAGTGGCCCACCAGGAACGCAGCACGGCGGCGATCAGCAACGAGACGACCACCAGCTGCAGGATCGCCCGGAGCGACGCCGTCACGCCCCCACGGCTTTCCCCGAGCCGGGCGACCAGCGCCACCAGCACGACGGGCCAGCGTGGGTCCGGCGGAGATCGTTCCCTGATTCACCAGAGCACCCATGCATTGAGAGAAGAGGCGGGCTCTACGTTCTGGTGCGCTTGCCTGTTCGTGGCCGCGAACGCGAGCCCGAACCGCGCGGCGGCCACCACTTCGAGGACCGCCACACCGCCGATGATTGCCCCAGCGACGATGTCCCTCGGGTAGTGCACGCCGACCCAGATCCGGGCGAAACCGATCGCCAGCGCCGCGACGGCCAGCACGACACCCCAGCGGCGGCCCAGGAACGCGTACACGCTGAACGCCAGCGTAAACGCCGCCGTTGCGTGATCGCTGGGCAGCGAGACACCGGGGTCGTGCGCGATGAGCTGGTGCACCTGATGGCTCTGGAACGGCCGCCCCTGGGCGCTGATGTGTGAGAGCACGACGGCGAACCCGAACGCCAGAACGAGCGCGGCGCCGAGCTGGACCACCGGGCGGATCCGACGGTCGAGCAGGGCCCGGCCCCCGAGCACGGCGGCGACCGCGAAACCCGGATAGATCAACCAGGTCGCGGCGAACTCCATCACGTCGTCTACGCTGTCGGCCCGACCCGCGGCGCCGTTGATCAGTTCGACGAGCTGATAGTTCACGCTGGTCAATCTCCCTGGGTGGCGCATTTAAGAGGTGCTGAAAGCCGTGGGCCGGCCCATCCCAGCGGGGGCACTGAGATGGGCCGGCGGCCTGGGTCGGCGTGGAGTCACACGCCGTCGAATTGGTTCAGGGTGGTGGTGAGGGCCCGCAGGTTGGCGGAGCAGTCGGCTGGGCTCGGCTGTCCGGCTCGCAGCGAGGTCAGGACGGCATCGATTTCGCTGTCGAGCCTGTGCCAACTCGCCGGATCGCGGGGTTTGAGGCCGGCCTCGGCGTCGTCCCAGCGCACCTCCAGGTCCTTGGCGCGGGTCCGGCCACCCGCGAGGTCGTTACGGGCAACCATGGCCTGCATGTCGCCGGCGATCCTGGCGAAGCCGGTCAGGTCTCCCAGGCGGGTAGTGGGGTGCACCGGCTGGGCGGCAGCCTGCGTCGCCCCGTCGGGCTGAGCGACGGTGACGGTCTGCGCGTCCGTGCTGCCTGCCCCCGGGCGGAGGGCGCTGAGGCCGAAGCCGGCGATGACGACAGCCGCGACACCGGCGGCCGCCCAGGCGTAGTCCGGGCGGCGTCCGCCGAGCGGACCGTCACCCTTGGCCGCCACCCCGTGTCGATTGGCCAGCACCTGCTCCCGGCCAACCAGCACCAGGATGACCGCGAAGAACAGCAGGCTGGTCGCGCTGGCGCCCAGGTCGAGGCCACCGAAGTCCTTGGACTGGGTCAGCAGGTCGCCCAGGGACGCGCCGAGCGGGCGGGTGAGGACGTACGCGATCCAGAACGTCAGCACGGTGGAAGCGCCGGCGCGGTTGCCGATCCAGGTGAGCAGGATGAGGCCGCCGAAGATCAGTGTGCCGTTGCGGAAGCCCAGGCTGAGCGCCTCGGTGGCCAGGTCGCCGGCCGCGGTGCCGAGTGCGAACGTGGTGAGGATCGCGGCCCAGTAGAAGCCCTCGCGCCGCGGTGTGTCGATCGAGGTGATCGCCAGAGTGCGCTCCTGGCGATACCAGATCGTGAAGACCACGGCCAGGATGACCGAGAAGACCGCGGTGCTGACGTACAGGCTGACGCCGAGGGTGTCGGTGAAGAAGTCGGTGATCTGGGTGCCGACGATGCTGACGAGCACCACGCACAGCCAGTAGATCCACGGGGTGTACTTGCGCGTACGGAACTGCACGGTGAGCGCGGCGGCGAGCACGGCGATCATCACCGCGGTGGTGACGAGCGGGCCGAGCCCCACGTTGACGGAGAGGTAGTCGGCGAACGTCTCCCCGATCGTGGTCGACAGGACTTTGATGACCCAGAACGTGGCGGTGATCGCCGGCACCTTGGTCAGCCAGCCCCGCGAACGCGTTGCCAGGTACTCCATGAAAACTCCAGTCGACGCTCGGACGACCGCGGTCGGCGGCCGGTGACGTCGACCAAGGTGCGGCATGCGGCCTGAAAACTTGCTGAGGACCACGACGGGCGGATATCCGGGGGAAAGGCTAATTTTCGGGGTGAGCAGGTTGCTGGTGGTGGAGGACGACACCGGACCATGCCCTGGGCGTTTCCGATCGACCGTCGGCCGTTCATTCTGATCACGGACCTCATGGGCCTCGCGAGGAGAGCCCGGGAGCGAGCGGTGTACCGACGGGTCAAGGAAGAGAAGGGAAAGCCGGCGGAGCCAGCGCAGCCGTGGGAGAGGGCCGCAGTAGAGCTTGACGCCCAGTTGTGGGCGTCGCTGTACCGCCCCGGCGTGGACGCGCTGGCGTTGGCACGCCGAGTCGTCGAGGTTCAGGCACGCTCATGCCGGACGTCCAGCTGGGCCCGTCAATTCAGCCTGGCAGAGCGACTACCGTCGACGAGTGCTCGATCCCACGATCATCTTCGACACCTCCGGTCGTTGGAAAACCCGCTCACCGACGAGCTTCTGCGTGAGGTGCAGGCGCAGCTCGGACACAAGCTACCCGCTGCGTACGTCGACCTGGCCCGGCGCCACAACGGCGGGGTGCTGGCCCGGGACGCCCACCCCTCGCCCAGCCGGACCTCCTGGTCGGCAGGCCACGTGGCGGTGTACACACTGGCGGCGATCGGTGACACCGCCTCCTTCAGCCTGTGCGGCGAACTCGGGAACGCGTTCTGGACGACGGAGTGGGGCTACCCCGACATCGGCGTCTACATCGCCGACTGCCCCTCAGCGGGCCACGACATGATCGCTCTCGACTACCGATCCCCCGGCGAGCCGACGGTCGTACACGTCGACCAGGAGTGGAACTACCAGATCACCGTCATCGCCCCCGACTTCGAGACGTTCCTGGGCGGCCTCGTCGACGCGGCCGAGTTCGACGGAGACGACTGACCGCGACCGGCCTTCCATCCCGAGTGCCGCCCACCACCTGACGATTGAGCAGGTCACGGGCGGGGTAGTGCCCGTTCTCGCGGAAGATCAAGCGGCGGCCGTCCCCGGTCCGCTGGGCGGAAGGGGTATCACCGGTGCGGACGTGGGGGCGCGACGCCGTCGCGCGGTTGCGGGGCGACGGGATGACCGTGGTCGAGCTGACCGCCGCCGCGGTGGTCGCCTGGATCGTGGCAGCGGTGGTGATCCGTCACCCGGACCCGTTCTACGCCCCGACCGCTGCGCTCGTCGTGCTCGGTGAGTCCCGCGGTCGACGGCTGCGTCAGACCGTCGAGATCCTGCTCGCCGTGGCCGCCGCCGTGCTCGTCGCGGAGCTGCTGGTGTACGCGCTGGGCCCGGGCACCGGCACGGTCCTGCTGGTGCTGGTACTGACCACCACGACGCTCGTGGTGATCGGTGCCCGCCGTGCCCTGGTCGTGCAGGCCACCGCCTCGGCCATGTACCTGGTCGTGGTCGCCGCACCGCACGGGACGCTGATGCCGTTCCGCTTCGTCGACGCGCTCATCGGCGGCGCGGTCGCGTTGGCCGCCAGCCAGCTGATGACCGCCCGCGACCCGCTGGCGCCGCTGGTGGCCCAGGCTCGGTGCAGCTACACCGACCTGGCCGACCTGCTCGATGAGGTGAACGCGGCGCTGCAGGGCTGCGACGAGGATGCCGCCCGCGCCGCGCTGGACCAAGCCCGGCAGGTGGACGACTGCGTCGCCCAGCTGCAGACCGCCGTGCTCGCCACCGGTGAGACGCTGCGGCTGGGGCTGCGCCGCCGGCACCTGGGCAAGCTCGCCGACGTGGAAGGGACGCTGCGGCAGCTCGACTACGCCGCCCGCAACATCCGGGTGCTGGCCCGGGCCGCTGTGACCCTGACCCGCCGGCACACCGCCACACCGCCGGAGCTGGCCGCCGCGATTGGCGCGCTGACCGCCGCCGTACGGTCGGCCGGGGAGGCGCTGGCCAGCGACCTGAGCGGCGCCGACGCCGACCGGCATGCGCAGCGGGCCGACGCGGTGGCCCTGGAAGCGGTCCGGATCGCCGCGGGCCTGCTGCGGTCCGATCCGCCGCTGCCGGTCACCATGATCGTCGGACAGATCCGGGCGACCGCCATCGACCTGCTGCGCGGCGTCGGCCACGACGACATGACGGTGCTGGACCGGGTGGACGAGGCGCTCGGCCTGAGCCGGGCTTGACGCCTGTCGTCCGGCCGGAGACAACGATCCGCGCCACAACGTGATGCCGCGTCACAGCGTCCGGCGCCACCGCCTGGCGGCGACCGACGACGGCGTGGCGTTGCCCGACTCCACGTTCTCGCTGTTCGCGAACGATCGTCCGGGTATGCGTCGGGGGTTACGCTGACCCGGTGGCGAGGGACAGGTGGGCCCAGTGGCTCCTTGCCCGCCGGGACGGCAACAGCGCGGGCCTGCGCGCCCGTAACGCCCTGGATCTGGCGGCGTTCCGTGATGGCGTCCTTGAGGGAGCCGGGCTGGTGGCCGACGACGTGGTCCTCGACGTGGGCTGCGGGACGGGACTGATCGCGTTCGGCGCGCTGGATCGGCTCGGCCCGGACGGCCGAGTCATCTTCAGCGATGTCTCACCGGATGTGCTCGACGAGTGCCGGCGCACCGCCGGTGGCGACGAGCGGTGCAACTTTGTGGTCGCGCCGGCCGATGACCTCGCCGGAATCGCTGACGCCTCTGTCGACGTCGTGACCACTCGCTCGGTGCTCATCTACTCCGACCGCAAGACCGCCGCCTTCGCGGAGTTCTTCCGGGTCCTGCGGCCGGGCGGACGGATGTCCCTGTTCGAGCCCATCAACGGCTTCGCGGAGCGGCTCCGGCCCGATGATCTGTTCGGCTTGGGCAACTCGCCCGTCAACGACCTGATCGCCAAGGTCAGCGACGTCTACCGGAGCACCACCGCGGAAACCACCCGACCGATGATGGACTTCGACGAGCGTGACCTGGTCGACTGGGCAGTATCCGCCGGCTTCGAGGCGGTGGAGCTGAGCTACCGCGCCCAGGTCGACGTGCCCGCCGACCCGATCGGGGACTGGGAGGCACTCAAGCGAGTGGCACCCAACCCCCTGGTCCCCACGTACGGCGAAGCGATCGCCGCCGCCCTGACCGACGACGATCGCGAGCGTCTCGACACATACATGACCGCCCTGGCCGCGGCCGGTACGCCGACGCGGCGCACGATGGCCACGGTGTTCCTTCGCGCACGGCGTCCACACGGGTACCGCTGAGGACGTACCGCGTCGCCCCGCATTCACTGACCCGACGGACACACGTCTTGCGCTGGCCCGGTCGTCCTCAGCAGGACCACCGCCTCGCCCCCTTCAACCATCGCGAGCCCGAGCTGCAATCGCGCTGATTGCGACAGGCACGGAGGCCTGTCAGTCGCGACGGCCGTCGGTCAGGTGGAGGTGACGTAGTCCCGGACCAAAGGCGGCGACATGCTCCGCTGTGCCGTGGTGCGCGGCGGCCCCTGCCGAGCCGCCCCTGGCGGGCATCGGGGAGGTCCGCACACTCGGCCAGCAGCCGACTCCTCAGTGCATCCGTCTGCTCCCCAGCCTGCTCCCCTAATATTGGCACGCCACCGCCGGCAGCCGTCAGCGAGCACGGTCAACTTGATCAGCGCCTGACGCCCTTGGGTCGGGCCGGCCTCCTGCTTCGAGGTGCCATCGCGACGCCGCGCAGGCTGAGGTGAGCGCGTCGGCCTCGTCTCGGGCGGCGTCCTGGTTCGGCAAAGCAGCTTGGAGGACCTCCTCCTTGATCTCACTGGCCGCGCCCCCTATCGACCGACGCGCGGGACGCGACCCGTTTGTCCGGCACGGCAATGGGTACCCGCCGGTCCAGCCGACAGGACGATTGGCAGAGGTGGGGCGTGAGCATGGCGGAGGACGAGCAGTACGAGCGGGGTCTTGAGGCGCTGCGACAGGCCGACGGCGGCGCCGCGCAAAGACTCCTGGAAGCCCTCGCCGACGTCTCGCCCGAGCTCAGCCGTCGCTCCGTCGCCTGGTCCTACGGGGATCTCTACGTCCGGCCCCAGCTCGCGCGCCGGGACCGGGAGCTGCTCACCCTCGGCATTCTGACCGGCCTCGGTGATGCCGGGGCCCAGCTAGAAGTGCACGTCAACGGGGCACTCAACGCGGGCCTGACGCCGTCGGAGATAGTCGAGGCGCTGCTGCAGGCGGTGGTCTACTGCGGCGTGCCGCGGGCCGTCAACGCCACGCTCGTCGCCAAGAAGGTCTTCGCAGAGCGCAACCTGCTACCTGTCCCGGCAAGCCCCACCCCGGCCGGCTGACCTCGCCGTCGTCGCTCACGCGTCGCCGACACAGCTGATAGCGCCCGCTCACGTCGCCCGGTCTGCTGCCGGCCCGAGGCGACGGTGCCGCGCCCGAACGGCGGCACCAGGGGCTGCCTTAATCTCGCTTAGCACCATCGTGAACTGCTTCGGCTTTTCGAGGGCCTGACCGGGGCACGACGAAGGCAGCGGCGTCGCCGCTCCGAGCGGTAGGAGCGGAGCGTCGGCCGCTCACGCCGATCGGTAGGCGCTCAGCGAGCAAACAGCGGGCTGCGCCGTCGACGATGAGACGTGGTAGCAGTACCTGAACATCGAGAACCTCAACATGCTCAACTGGCCATGTGGTCAGCGCCCGGTCTCGGATGACGGAACTACGGCGAACCCCATCAAGCTGACCCGCAACGCTCCACATCGATCTACAGCACGCCTACAAACGTAGCCTTACAACTCCTAATAAAAATGATGTTGTGGGGCGGTTTCGTGCGTGGCATCGCTTGATCAGCTCCGAGGCATCCCACCATGCGGACTGTTGACGATGAGCGGCACGCTGTCTGGTGCCAGGAAATGGTGACCCTCGAAGTACTCCAGGTGAACGTGGCCGCCGTCGTCCATGCTGGCTACATCGCGTAGCAGGTCGGCGAGGAGCGACCGGCTTTCCGCGCCACCGTGGATGCTGAGATAGCTGCGATCGTCGACACCAATAACGACGGGGCCCTGCGTCACTTCGATGAGCACACCCCGTAGATGCAGAGGGTGAGCGGACGGCGCAAGGCTCAGCTCGCCTCCGCTTGCTACCAGGTCAGCGAGGTGACAAAGGTCTGCCCGGCCACTCGCGACGTCGACGCCTTCGGCGGCAGAATAGTAGTCAAGCTTCACCCCGCAACCGTAGGCTGCCGCGCCTATCTAGTGCCTTGACCACGAACGTTCACGGTGTTGGATGTCGTCGTGATGGCTGACCGGAGGCGGTTGAGCGCCTCCGCGCGCACACCGGCCAGAACCGGCTCGCCGGTCAGCACGGCGGGCCGCACGGGGACCTCGCGCGGCATCGGTGTTGTCGCCGAGCGGATGCTACCGATCAGGGCAGGGCCCCACGAACCGCCAACAACGATCTCCTGCGGGTCGGCAAGCGCGACCACGGCGGCGACGACACCGGCAACGGCCTGGCCGATGAGCTCCCGCGTCGCGGGGTCGCTGTCGAGGAGCCGCTCGACGTCGATCGCGGTCGAGCCGTCGCGGCGCAGACCCAGCTCGCCGAAGACCTCGATCAACCGGACCGCGCGACCACCCGGCCCGACGGTCAGCAGGTGGGCGATCTCACCGGTCAGGCCGGTATGCCCGCGGCGGACCTCGCCGTCGCTGACGATCGCACAGCCCAGCCCTTCACCCAAGTAGAGGTAAGCGAAGTCGCGGGCGGTGTTCCGCTCGGCCAGCGCCGCCCAGTTCACGTCGTTGTCGACGACGACCGGGCCGCCCGCGTGCGGCGCGAGGACGGCGACCGGGTCGAGGTCACCGACCAGGAAAGGTGAGTCGGGCAGCTGCACCAGGCGGCCGGTGGCGCGATCTACCGGGTCAGCCGCGCTGACGACGGCCAGCCGGGCCGGCCGGCCGGCTGCGGCGAGAACCTCGACGGTCGCGGCGGCCAGCGCATCGGCAGCCTGGCTCGGGCGGGCCGGCCGGTCGATCGGCCGGACCGCGCGCGACACCGTGTCACCGTAGATGTCCAGGCACTCCGCCACGACACCCTCCGGAGCGATGACGACGGCCAGCGCCACGCCCACCGCCGGCGCGAGCGCATAGTACGAGCCCACCCGACCGCGACCGCGACCACCCGGGGTGCGCTCACCTGTGTCGGCCACCAGGCCGCGTTCGGTCAGCCGGCGCACGCTCTCCCCCGCGGTCGGCTTGGAGATGCCGATCTCGACGGCCAGCTCGGCGCGAGTAAGTCGACGGTGCTGCATCAACGCGCGAAGCACGTGCTCGTCGGTGAGCGACCGGACGATCTCCTGCGACGGCAAGGTGGGCTCCACGCCAACATTCTAGTCAGGGCTATTGCCTAGAGGAGGCTCGACCCAGTAAAGTCTTTCAAGTAACGGGGGCTAACTAGAAGGAGACGCCGTGTCGACCAGCACCACACTGCCGCACTGGGAGCAGACCCCCGCCGACCTCAAAGCGGCCACCCGGGAGATCAAGGCCGCGCTGCGCGCCCGGATCGAGGCCTCCGGGCGTACGGTCGATGAGGTTTTCGCCGTCGTCGAACAGCGGGTCCAGGCCGCCGTCGATGACATCAACGCCGCCCGCCGTCGCGGCGAGAGCGTCTGGCCGGTCATCGACTACGCCGACATCGCGAACTGCACCGTCACCGCCGGGCAACTCGACCTGCTGCGCCGCCGCGGCTGCCTGGTCGTGCGTGGCCACTTCGACCGCGACCAGGCCCTCGCGTGGGACCAGGACATCGTCGACTACGTCGAGAGCAACAACTTCTTCGAGAACTACCGCGGCCCCGGCGACGACTTCTTCGGCAGCGTCGGCTCCAAGCCCGAGATCTACCCGATCTACTGGTCGCCCGCACAGATGCAGGCCCGCCAGAGCGACCGGATGGCGGCCGTCCAGGCCTTCCTCAACAGCCAGTGGAAGTCGGAGTCTGACGGCGTGCAGTGGTTCGACCCGAACAGGGATTCGCTCTACCCCGACCGCATCCGCCGCCGCCCCGAGGGCGCCGACTCCGCCGGCCTAGGCACCCACCTCGACCCCGGCACCCTGGACCTGTGGATGACCAGGGCCTACCAGCAGGCGTTCCGGCACCTGTTCGACGGCAGCGTCGAACAGTACGACCCGTGGGACGCCGCGCACCGCACCGACGGCCCGCAGTACCCCGGCACCACCATGTGCTCGGCATTCCGCACCTTCCAGGGCTGGACCGCCCTGTCTGACATGGCCCACGACCAGGGCGTGCTGCACACCGTGCCGATTCCCGAGGCTATGGCGTACCTGATGCTGCGCCCACTGCTGTCTGACGTCCCCGACGACGACATGTGTGGCGTCACCGTCAACCAGGTCTTCCCGGCTGGCCACAAGTGGCACGCTCCGCTCATGGAGGCACTGGCCGGCATCCCCGACGTGCAGGCCGGTGACTCGGTCTGGTGGCACGCCGACATGATCCATAGTGTCGCGCCGGTCGAGTCGCAGAAGGGCTGGGGCAACGTCATGTACATCCCCGCCGCACCGTGGTGCCCCCGCAACGAGAAGTACGCCGCCAACGTCCGCGAGGCGTTCCTCAGCGGATCGAGCCCTTCGGACTTCCCCGCCGAGGACTACGAGCGCGAATGGCCCAACCGCTTCCAGCCCGAAGACCTCAACGAAACCGGCCGCCGCGGCCTCGGAATCGCCTAGACATCCACGAACGCTGCACGACCCTTTCCGGCCCCTGCCTTACCGAGACACAACGACTGAGCGGATAACGGTGTCGGCGAAGACGGCCGGTCGCCTTTCTCAGCGGTAGGCGTGACCTGCTTATGGCTTCCCGCGATCTGCGCCGTTGATCAGCATCCGGACCCACAACGAGGATGGAGGCGTCAGCGGGCCCGCCGGCGGTTCAAAATCCCATGGACAAACTTAAAGCCCTGACCAGCGTTTCCGCTGGTCAGGGCTTTTTCTCTGTCGGGACGGCCGGATTCGAACCGACGACCCCTTGACCCCCAGGCAACCAACACAGGCCGCTGACCTGCCGTTCCAGTGGTGTTGGCCTGCTAGAACGGTCCATCAATGTCCCTGCTTGTCCGCTGGCGTCCATCCCGAGCGTCACCCGGTTAGTCACCCGACCTGCGGCACGCATCCGGCACCCCGTGCAGAGCCCCGCGCTATGCGGGAAAGACCACGCCGTTCGTCGTGAGACGCGGCGGTGGTTCGAGCCTCACACCCAGCGCGAGGCACACCGCGTGGGCAGCCGCGACCTTCACGTCACCGTCAGCCGTGTCCACAGGCATATCCACAATCCTCGTCACCGTGACCTTGTAGCCGCCGGGTCGCCCCAAGCGGGCGAGCGCATACCACGCGCCCTCGACCGCCTCAGCCACCAATCGATCATTGACCGGCCGATCAATCACAGCTCGCGGCCCATAGACATCCCGCAACCAGGCAAAGGCATCCGGGGAGACGTCTACCTCGTCACGGTCTGCCGGCTCGACCGCGACAGCCACATCCGCCGCATGCCCAATCTGGCCAACCACCTGCCGAAGGCGAAACTCTCCCTGCACGGCCAGAGGATACCGGCACCGGTTCTTCGTCCCGAAGGAACGACCACGGCGGCACCACCTGTCCCCCTCCGTTGCCTGCCCTGGTGAAGTAGCCCATCGTTGTCCACGGACGTCCGGACCTGCTCGCACCCGTCGTCACTCAGTTAGTCACTCAGCATGTGCGTGGCACGATCATGTTCGTGCCTGCTTGCCGATTCTCCGTCCCGCTGTCGTCGAGGAACCGCCGGTGAGTCCGCTTGGCAGCCTCATGTGCATCGGCCTGGTCACGCCATGCGGGAGGGGCGGGTGCTACTGGTCGACGACGCCACCCTCATCCCGCTCCGCGTCCTGGCCGTGCTGTACCCGGCCATGGACGGCCGCGCCGTTATCACCATCCCCGCCAACGGCAACGGCAACGGCAACGGCAACGGCAACGGCAACGAGACCGTGCAGGCCGTCGACGGGTTCTACATCGTCGCCGGCCACAACCCGGGCGTGCACGGCGCGGTCCTCACCGAGGCCCTGGCCTCCCGGTTCACCGTCCACCTGCACGTCACCACCGACTGGGACCTCGCCCGCCAACTCGGCGTCCCCAAGCCGATCGTGGCCGCGGCGATCGACCTCAACGCCGACCTCGCCGCCGGCAAAACCGTGTGGGCGCCGCAGTTGCGCGAACTGCTCGGTTTCGTCAAGGTCCGCGACCACCTGGGCATGACCGCCGCCCTGGCCAACCTGGCCGGCATCGCCCCCGAGGACGCCCGCGACGACGTCACCGCGGCCCTGTCCCGGCACACCGGAACGCCCTCCTCCAATGCCAAGAACAGATCATCGACACCACCGGCAGGCCGTCACGCGTCCCCGCCCAACGACGACGACCCGACACCACCGCCCCGTTCGCCTACACCGTCGGACTGACCGCCCACGACTACCCCGAACTGATCACCCGGCAGAATGTCGACAACGGGAACGGGTCGGTTCGCGTCCGCAACATAATTACGGCCCAGGTACTGGGCGTGGACCGGATGCCGACCGCCGACTCCGCACAGGCGGTGCAGTTCGCCAACAGCACGACCGACCACAACTGGCGGCCGATCCCCGACGGGCACAGCCTCCAGATCACCCACACCGACAAGGTGGTCGCCATCCAGGACATGTCCTCGGCCAACGGCGCGCAGCTCACCCGGTGGCCTCCGACCGGGACCGCCCACCACCGGTGGCGCTTCATCGACTCGGGCGGCGGCCGCTTCCGCACAAAAGCGGACCCCACCGACAAGGTGGTCGACGTCAGTGGCGTCTCCACCGCCGACGGCGCCCGGGTGACGCAGTGGGACTGGCTCGGCGCAGCGAACCAGCAGTGGCGGCTCGCCTGGGCCGGCTTCGGCGCCTTCGCCCTGCACGGCCGGCACAGCGACAAGGTCCTCGAGGTGTCCGATCGGTCCACCGCCGATGGAGTACCCGTCACGCAGTGGTCCGACCTGAGCCTCGCCAACCAGCGGCGGCGCGTCATTCCTGGCACCTGAGCCGTTCCGAGCAGGTCGGTCAGCATCATCGCGAAAGGCCGTCGAGCACGACAGGCAGTGCCGTCCACGTCGCTGGTGACCTCGCCCGTTGTCGGCTCGGCGAGGCCGCTATCCGACAGACACTGTGCGCACGCGTCGCGACGTCCTACAACAGACTTATGCCAGACAGTCAGACCGTCGATGCCTTCAAGTTCGTCGCTGTACGTCCGCCGCAACTGGTCGGGCAACGTGAGGCGGCCCTCGGCCTGATCACCGACCAGCGCAGAGCCCCCGGCGGCGGGTTGCTCGCCGGCAACGATGATGGCGAGTCCACGCGGCACCCGGACCCGCGGCTGGCCGCGCTGGCCGAAGCGGCCCGCGCGCTGGCCGACCACTTCGGCGCGCAGCCCGGCGGCGACCCGCTGGGCGACGCGGACGCGGAACTGCGTGACGTGCGCGCCTTGGCCGACCGCGATGCCGCCGAGCTGGCCGGGACGGCTTGGGACGCGCTGTACCGGGCGTATCGTCAGGGCCCGGCGGCCGGACCCGACCTGGAGACGCCGACGGCCGCGCTGCGGGCACTGCACTTCGCCGCACTGTGGCGCGCCGACGCGGCAACCACCGCCGCCGACGCGGTGACCGCGCTGGGCGCCACCCCGGTTGTGCCCGCGGAGCTCGCGGTCGTCGAGGCGCCCGAGACCACACGCTGGCGCGGCTCCGCCTCGGTGGCAGGGCACGCCGAGGTGTCCGACGAGCCGGTCCGCGCGCTTCTGCGGGAGGTCGCGGCGACCCGCACACTGCTGGACGCCGTACGGGCGAACGCCGCGCCGATCCGCGAGCGGGTGCTGTCGGAGGAGCCAACCCAGCACGGCGACGTGTTCCGCAACCGGATCACGCTGGGACGCGTGGCGAGCATGGCCCGGATATTCGATGGCAACCTGCCCGAGGAAGCGCGGAGCGTCGCGGCCCGTCTACGGATCGGGGAGGCCACCGCGGTTCCGACGGCGACCGCGACCGCTCAAACGCACCTGACCACGCTGCTGCGGAGGGTGGACGCTCTGCGTGACGACCCGGCGCTGCGGCGCGAGTTCCGGGCGCTGTCGGGCACGCTCGATCTGCACGACGTGGGCACCATCGCGCCGGGCCTGGACCTCCCGCCGATCTTCGATGCCGACCCCGACCCGGGCACCAGCCCCGACGTGGATGTCAGCGGCCGGATCCGGCCCCTGGGCGTCGGCGACCTGAAGGTGGTCAAGCAGACCCTGCTCGGGTACGCCCCGGGAGAAGTTGCACACATAGAGAACGTGCTCAAGGGCGAGCACCGCGAGCGGGTGCACCGCATGCTGGACCGGGTCGAGACCACTTACTTCGAGTCGTCGGAGGAGGTGAACGAGACCGAGCGTGACCAGCAGTCCACCGACCGGTTCGAGCTGAAGAAGGAGGCGGACCGGACCGTCAAGGAGGACATGAGCGTGCAGGCCGGAGTGACGGTGACCGCCGCCTTCGGGCCGGTCGTCACCACCGCGCACGGCGACTTCGCCTACGCGACATCCAAGCAGGAGTCGACCAGAAGCAGCTCGAACTTCGCCCGCGATGTGGTCGACCGCTCCGTCACAAAGATTCAGAAGAAGGTGAAGACCGAGCGCACCACCAAGACCTTCCACGAGGTCGAGGAGACCAATACCCACGGCGTCGACAACGCCCAGGGCGCCGCGCACATCACCGGCGTCTACCGCTGGGTAGACAAGCGCTACCGGGCACAGGTCTACAACTACGGCCGGCGGCTGATGCTGGAGTTCATCGTGCCGCAGCCGGCGGCCTATTGGCTCGCCTCGCAGCTGCGGCCGAAGACCGTGGTGGGCGCTGAGCCGCCGATACCGCTCGTCAACGCTAAGAACCAGCCGCTGACCGCCGCCGACCTCGACGAGTCGAACTACCAGACGTTCGCCAGCCGCTACAACGCCCAGGGAATCACCACGCCGCCGCTGGAATGGACGTACGCGGCGACGTCGTTCGAGCAGAGTGGCGTCGACAACGGCAAGACCGTATCGAAGATGCTCAAGGACCTGGTCGTGCCGGACGGCTACACCATGATCTACTACATCGCCAACGTGTCGCTGATCTACGTGGTCGGCGGGCCACGGTTCTCGATCCAAATCGGTGACGACGCCGCCGAACTCATCGCCAGCACCGCGGTCAAGCAGGGCGGAGTGCACACCCTGGGGTGGGCGCAGTCCTCGGAGACCTTCGACAACCCGACAGGGCCCATGGCGGTCAGCTGCATCGGGTACGACATCAACGCGTACTCGGTCAACGTCGGCATCAACTGCTACCGGAACGACGCGCACCTGCAGGACTGGCAGAACAAAACCTTCGAGAAGATCAGCACAGCCTACCTGGCCATGAAGACGGCGTACGACCAGAAGGTGGCCCAGGCCGGCGCGCCGGAGGGGGCCGTGGTGATCCAGGGCCGCAACCCGGCCACCAATCGGGAGATCGAGCGCACCGAGCTAAAGAAGCTGTGTGTCACCATGATGACCGGCAGTCACCTCGGCGACTACAACGCGATGACGGACCCGGCGGACGCCCCGGCGAAGCTGCCCGAGGTCGACGTGTACGAGGCGATGGCAGAGGGCCCGGTCATCCAGTTCTTCGAACAGGCCTTCGACTGGCCGCAGATGACCTACCTGTTTTATCCGTACTTCTGGGGCCGCAAGACCAAGTGGACCGAGGCCAGCAACCGCTCCGACATCGA
The DNA here is from genome assembly GCF_040608295.1 of Micromonospora sp. NPDC005197. Taxonomy (NCBI): domain Bacteria; kingdom Bacillati; phylum Actinomycetota; class Actinomycetes; order Micromonosporales; family Micromonosporaceae; genus Micromonospora; species Micromonospora sp. NPDC005197. The sequence continues at coordinate 66,907 of NZ_JBEXHY010000013.1, forward strand.
CCCGTTGTTCGCCCAGTTCAAGCAGGCAGGCGCGGCCAGGGTGGTGGTCCCGGTGTCGCCCGCATACAACCTGGCGGTCGCGTACTTCCTGGCTCGCAGGAGCCCTCGGCTGGCCGACCGGGTCTGGCTCGGCGGCGAGCCGCCAACCATCGACGACCCGCTGTACAAGTCGGTCGCCGACGAGGTGCGGGCGCAGACCGACGACCTGGCCGGCGCGTTGCCCGAGGGCAGCCCGTGGGAGTTCACCGTGCCGACCACGCTGGTGTGGTTGCAGGAAGGCCCCGAACTCCCCGTCTACCCAGCCTGACTCGATGGCCATCGACCTGGGCCCCTACCGGCGAATGCTGACCTCGGCTCGTGTCGAGTTCGAGGCCGGCATGACCGGCGGCAGGGCGAGCGCCTTCGAGCTGGCCGTGCTGCGCGGCGGGGTCGCCATCATGGCCGAGGATCTCGCTCGGCGGCCTGACTCCCTTGCCGCATACGAGCATCGCAAGGAGGGCGGTCTCTCCGGCCCGGAGCTGTGGAAGGTCACCGCGCGGCGGCAGGCGGCAGCCCCGCTGCGCCGCCGTGAGCTGACCCCGGAGGCCTTCACCGCCAAGAACAACGAATACCTGGCGCTGATGCGGATGCTGCGCGAACGCGCCACCATGCCCACGCACCTGGTCGTCGATCGCACCCGCAAGCGCGTACTGCTGGTACAGGAACACAACCGGGCGTCGGCGGTGCCAGGATCTCCGGTGCCTCCCACGCCTTCTGTTCCCGACGCCCTCGACGCCATTGCGGCGACCCTGGCCGCGTGGGTGATGGCGCACCAGGGCGACGACGACTTTCTCACCCTGCCCGCGGCCGAGGGTATGAGCCGGATGCTGGCACAGCGCCAGGACCTGCTGGTCACGCTGCGGATAGCCCAGCAGCAGCCCACCGACACCGATTCCTTCCCGCTGCCCGTCGAACACCGTCCGGCGGTGCTGGAGGTCGTCGAGTTCGGCATCGCCTTCATCCCGGTCGTCGGCACCGCGGTTGCGATCTTCGAGGCGGCCTTCGGGTACGACATCTTCGGCTACGAGCTGACCGAGGTCGACCGGTGCATCATCGCCGCGGGCGTGCTGCTGCCGTTCGCCTCCCGGTTCGTCAAGGGCGGTCGGGCGCTCTACACCGCAGCGCGGATGGAGCGGCTGTACGGGCTCGGCGCCGCACGGTGGAGCCTCGCCCTGGCTGCGGGTGAGAAGGTCAGCGAGGACGTCACTGGGCGCCTCGCCATCTCCGAGGCCCGGACCCTGATCGCGGCGGGAAAGAAGGTCGATTCGGCGCTGGCGGCGAGGGCCGTCACCGCGCTGGAGAGGATGGGCGTCAAGCGGGGCAGCCCGCGGGGCATGTCCATCGCCACGTACGTCGCCGACTCGCTGAAGAAGCTCGTCAGCGGCACGGCAGTGCTCAGCGAGCTGGACCATCTGGCGCTGATGCGGGTCGTTGAGAAGGGCCCGAACATTAACCTGATGAAGGGGCAGCTGCTGGAGGAGTTCCTGGAGGCGCGGATCGCGGCGTGGCTGCGTGATCCCGCCGGGGCGCGTGCCCTGGGCATCCACATCCCCGCGCCCCAGACGCTGGAGTTCATCCCGGGCCACATGATCCGCGACGCGTCGGGACGCCAGCTCACCGACGGCATCCTGGCCCACCGGCAGAACGGTGAGCTGATCATCGTCGCCATCTTCGAGGCCAAGGCAGGCAGGCACGCCGCCCGGGAGTTGAAAATCGCCTCCGGCGGCATCAGTTCCCTGTCCCAGGCTGAGCGCGCCGAGCTGCGCGCGTACGCCCGTGACGTGCTGCGCGCCCGCAACAACCGGGCCCGGCTGCGCGGCGAAAAGTTCCCCACCAGGGCCGACGAGGTCGACGCGGCCCTGGACAGGATCGAGCGTGAGGTCGTGCTGAGCGAGGAGGGCGGGCAGGTCCGCCGCGACATCGAGCGGCTGGCGGCCAATGAGGACGGTACCGCGGCAGTGGTCCAGGTCGGTGAGGAGTTCCTGCCGGCGCGGGTCTCCCCGAAGGACACAAAGGTCTTCGGTGTACTTCCCAGGGATGTGCCGGTGGGGAACATGCAGGAGCAGCTCACGGGACTGGGCTACAACTTCGAAGTGCTCGGAATGAATGTGACGCAGAAGGAGCTGGTCGACCTGTCCAACAGCCTGCGCATCCACGTGCCGCCGGAGCACCTGCTGGGCCCGGCTCCCCTGCTCCCCCGCGGCGTGCCCGGCCAGGCCGTCCCGGTGCCCGCCACCGGCCAGCCGAAGTAGCAGCCCCACCGAACAGGCCCCATCCGGCAGCCAACCAGTCCTGTCGGCGTACGGGTCCAAATGCACAAGCAGGTACGGCTGGAGCGTACAGAGGTCGACGCTCCAGAAGGGGCGACGACGTCTGTCGAGCACCTTCCCATGTCGCATGACGGACCGCCCTGCCGACTACAATCCGTCACCGCTGGGGTGGTCGCGCTCGCGCCGGATCGCGGCAGAAGCGGATGTCTCGGTATCTGGTGGTGATGCTGGTGACGGGCGACAATGAGCCGGTCGGGTGAGGCAAAACGGACAGGGGCAACCGGTGGAGCGATTCGCGGTCGTGGTCGGCGCCGGCTCGTTCAGATCAGATGACGGTGGTGCGATCGGGTTCCCTCACCGCTGGACACCTGAGGGCGTCACGGTCGAGGCGGACTTCACCGGGGCACACCTGTTGCACCTCGCCGCGGCTGGCTGCGTCCTGAATGACATATATCGGGAGGCAGGCGAACTCGGCATCCGGATCGACGGGGTACGTGTATCGGCCGAGGGAGGTTTCGACACGCAGACGTGGATATCGAGCGGCATCACCTACCAGGTCGAGTTGAGCTCGCCCGCGTCCGGCGACGAACTTGCCACGCTGCTGGATCGTGTCGACGATGTCGCCGAGATACCGCGGGCGATTCGAGCCGGGACCACGGTACAAAGAAGCTGACACGCCTCTCGACTCTCACATCACCAGCGGTCACGCCGGGCATCGCGCGAGGAGAGGCTAAAAAAGGGGCATGGGTGGGCGCCTCCTCGGCATCCGGGTCCCGGCGCTGACCGCGTTCCACCCGCACCCCCACATCGACTACTTGCTGACGCACATCTTCTGCCACCCGGACCAGGTCGAGCGGACCAGGCGCGGCCGCGGACGAGCTGGTAGCCCAGCTCGCCGCCGAGGGCACCCCCTCGGCGCTGCATACGGTGCACCGTCACCGATCGTCGACCCTGGCACCATCCACGTCATGCGCGGCGACCCGCTCCACCAGGCGCTAACAGCGAAGCAGACCAGGCTCATCTGACCCACGTACGAGAGGGTCCGGTCCGGGCCCACCGCGGTGATCCGGCGAACACGGTGGTGCCCACTGCGGCAGCGTGGACGTGGACGCGGCCGACCCTGCGAGTGTCACCCGGTACCGTGCCAAAAATTGTGTTGCAGGCTATGAGCTGCGGATTTGTGAGCGGATCAAGCGGCCCCGTGATACTCGTTGATGAGGCCACCAAGGATGCGGCGCCGGCGGATCGGCTTGTCGATCGCGACGACCGCGCCGCCGGGGCCGTAGTCGGGTGGATGCTGCTCCAGGCCCTGGTGTGGCCGGTGCCAGTCGAAGTGGTCCTCATAGTCACGGAGCACCGTGCGGGCGTGCTGTTCGTTGTAGATCACTACGACCCGCACAGCGTGCCGAACTGGCCGCCCTGCTCACGCCCATCGACCCGAAGGGGTCACACCCGTGGGAGGCCAACGCCTTCGATGCTGGAGCCCGGCACACCGACCGGTACGTCCGCTGGCTCACCGATCCGGACCCGCAGCTGGTGGGGTACGCCGCCGAACTACTCGCCTGGTTCGCGCCCGACGAGGCAGCGCTGGCCGGGCTCATGGCGGTCCCGGATGACGCGGCCCGCGCCGCCACCCGGGCCAGCGCCAACCTGACCCTCGCCCACTGCCCGGTCGGCTCGGAGCGGGTCGACGCCCGCCTCCGCGAGCTGCTGTCCGCGAACGCTGCGGTCGTCCGGGTCACGGCGGCGGTGGGGCTGGCGTACAGGCTCGGCGACCAGCTACCCGACCTCGCCCTCGACGTCCTCACCGACGCCCGCAGCTCGGACTTCGATGCCGAAGTACCCGGCTGGGACCGGTCGATGCGCGGGTTCGTGGCACTCGCTCGGTCTCGGCTGACTTGCCGCCGCGACACACGGTTTTCAAAGGCAGTAGCCTCAGCACGCACGCCCTTCTTCTACCACGGTGGATGTGCAGTGAGTCGCTGACGGGCCGCTCGGTCATTCCGCACATGTTCCGGATCTTGCGGATCAGGCTGTCATCATTTCGCCTCGGCAAGCTCCGCCCGCCGCGCGCGCTGTCTTGCCGACATATCCTGGTTCGGCGCGGCCCGTAGTGCGAGTCATGGACGCCTGCGAGGCGAGGCGGAACATAGTTTCCGCTGATCAGACGGGGCATCGTCTGAGTACCGGGGTTACATCCCTCCGGGCCGTGCTCATATTGTGCCAGCCCCCGCTCTTACGGCCTAGTACTCCAACGTCACTTGATCTGCCGGCTGGCTTACTCGGCTAGCTCATGAAGAAGATCATGGCCGCGAGGCTTGCCCCCATGGCCAGGTGCTCCCAACGGAGCAGGTCCGTGATCGGTCGATTGCGCAGCCGGACGAGTGCGGCCGCCATCCAGCAGAGGTAAGCCGCCGTGGCGGCGCGTAGCAACACGAGCGCCGCGTCATGGCCGGTGACGATGCCGTGGTCCATCCGGGGCCCGGCGGCCATGTGGTGGGTAGCCATCGACCCGCCGTGTTGATGCATCAGCACGGCGAGCGCCATGAGCACGGCCCCGGCCGTACGGTGCCACTCCACCTCCGGGCCGGGCTCGGTCGGACCGCTGGTGACGAGTGCCGCCGCGAAGAGCGTCAGGACGTCACCGCCGGCGTAACGGCGGGGCGTGACCATTGGGCGGTGGGGCGGCCGTTGAGCCGCCACGGGTGACCACTGACCCGCGGCCAACCTTGGGGTGAGTTTTCCCAGTTCTCTTGCCGGCCGTACACGGTGAGGTCCAAGGCGTGGTAGCTGGTCGTCAACGCCTCCACGCCCCGCCCGGTGGTCCAGTAGGTTTCGTAGACCTGGTCGCCGTCGCGCAGGTAGCAGGCGATGAACCCGAATTCGCGACCGTCGGCCAGAGCCGGGTCGGAGTCTTTCGCCGAATACCAGGGGAACGGGTAGCCCATGAACTCCGCGAACGGGGCACTTTCGTCGTAGGGGCCCTGGCAGAACACGGCGTAGGTGACGTCCCGGGCATGCAGGTAGTCCAGCATCTGCATGTGACAGGTCGAGAAAGTGCACCCCTCACACTGATCCCCGTACGGTTTGCCGTCGTGCCACATGTGGAAGTAGGCGATGAGCATCCGGCGGCCCTCGAAAACCTCCACCAGCGGGGTGTCCCCGCCGGGGCCCTGGACCGTCACCGTCGGCATCAAGGTCATCGGCAGCCGACGACGAGCGGCTGCGATCGCGTCTCCTTCGCGGGTATGGGCCTTCTCCCGGACCAGCAGTTCGTTGCGCTCGCGCAGCCAGGTCTCCCGGTCGGCGACCGGGGGCGTGGCTGCGCTGGACGCGGGGGTTGCCGTCATGGCTGTCTCCTTCGTGGGGTGGGGATTGGTCACAGGTACAGACGACCGAGTCGGCGATCGTCATCGGTGACCGATGACGGATGGGGTCCGCGGTCGTCAGTACGGTTGTGAGGACCATTCAGCCCCGGGGAGATCACATGTCCGACTCGCCTGACGAGCAGGCGGTCTGGCTGCAGCGCGCCTTCGACGAGCACCGGCGCGAGCTACACGTGCACTGCTACCGCCTTGCAGGGAACGTCACCGACGCGGACGACCTGGTGCAGGAGGCCTTCCTGCGTGCCTGGCGGGCTCGCGACCGCTTCGAGGGTCGGGCGTCGGCGCGCACCTGGTTCTACCGGATCGCCACGAACGTCTTCCTCGACAGCCGCAAGGCGGCCGGTCACCGGACAGTTCCGTATGGTGACCCGCTGGAGTGGTCCACTGAGCTCGGTCCCTATCCAGACGCCCTGTTGGCCGACGATCCGCAGACCGGTCTCGCCGCCCGGGAGACCGTCGAGCTGGCCCTGATCGCAGCGCTCATGTACCTGCCGCCGCGGCAGCGGGCGGCCTTCGTGCTGCGCGACGTCTACGGCTGGACGCCGCAGGAGATCGCCGGCGCGCTCGACACCGCCGTAGCGGCCGTCAACAGCCTCCTCCAGCGGGCCCGCCACACCCTCCGGCGGCGCGCTCCGTCGGACCCACAGGACTGGCGCCGCCCGCAGCTCACCAGCGAGGACGAAGAGATCCTGCGCCGCTACGCCAACGCGAGGGACCCGAAGACGGTCCGGGCACTTCTCGCCGAGGACGTACGGATCACGATGCCGCCCGAGCCGCCGGTCGTCGGGATCGACGCGGCCGCGGAGTTCCTCGGCCGACCGCTCGACTGGCGTACCTTCCCCACCTCGGCCAACGGGCGCCCGGCACTGATCAACTATCTCCGCCGGCCCGGCAGCCCGCACTATGAGGCGCTGGTCGTCGACGTACTCCGGATCGAGAACGGGAAGATCGTAGAGAGCAACGCCTTCATCGGTGCCCGTCACGTCGCCGCCTTCAGCATGCCCGCCACGCTCGAGCCCTAGACGAGTAAGTCTCAAGCTAAGTGGCCGAGTCTGCGCTGGTAGTGGGATCGCCGGGCTCGGGCTTGGGATGTTCGTCGCCAAGTGGACCAGTACAGGGTGTGCGCTGGGGGTAGTGGCAGGGCGAGGACGAAGGCGTTGAGGAGTCGGCGGATCTCGGCGACGGTCAACGCGATGATCTCCGGGTCGGGGTCGGGCTGCTGCGCGGTGGTGGCGGCGAGGATGGTCAGGACGGCCACGGCGAGCATGGCCAGGGTGATGAACCGGTGCCAGCCGGTCCAGCCGCGGACCTGGTAGTGGTCAAGGCCGACCTGGCCTTTGCCGGTTTGGAACAACTCCCCGACGCTTCAGCGGGATCCGGCGACGGTCACGAGGGTGTGCAGCGGCACCAGGCGAGGTGACCCGCACAGGTAGAAGGCCAGCTCGCCGGTGGTTCGGTTGCGGCGGATGAGCAGCCACCGGTGCTCACCGGGGCTGGTGGCGGTGGTGACCCAGGCCCACAGATAGTCGCGGGGACCTTTCGCTCCCGGTCCGCAGCTGTGCTGCTGCCACTCGGCGGTGGGTATCCGGTCGGCGAGGTCGTCGACGCGGATCAAAGTGCGGCCGTCGTTGACGTGCACGCGTCGGTCGCAGCCGACGGCCAGGACGTAGCCGATCCCGCGGTGTTCCAGGTCAGCGCGCAGGCCGGGGTCGGCGCCGTAAACCTCGTCGCCAGTCACCCACCCGAACGGGACACCGGCGTCCAGCGCAGCGGCGATCATCTGCCGGGCCAGGGCAGGCTTCGTAGCGAACCCGACGTCGTCCGGGACGCCGGCGGCGGTGAGACGGTCGGGGCGATCGCACCAGGATGTCTCGGGTAGGTAGAGCCGGCGATCGATCATCGCCCGCCCCGCCGGTGACACGTAGGCCAGGAACACCCCGACCTGGCTGTTCTCGACCCGGCCGGCGGTGCCCGTGTACTGCCGCTGCACCCCGGCCGAGCACACGCCCTTCTTCAGGAAGCCGGTCTCGTCGGTGACCAGCACAGCCTCGGGGTGGCCAAGCTGCTCGATCAGCCAATCACGCACGTCATCGCGGACGGCGTCGGCGTCCCACACCGCCGTACGCAGCAGCCGCTGCATCGCCTGCGGATCGTCGTGACCCGCCCGTTCGGCCAACGACCAGCAGGTCTTACGTTCCACGCCCGACAGCAGCCCTTCCACGAACTGCCCGGCGGTCCGACGGGGCTCCGCCCGCACGAACCGGTCCGCGACACGTGTCACCGCCTCGTCCAGGATGACCCGCCACCCGGTCGGGTCTACGCTGTGGCACACGGCCACCGCACGATCTTCGGTTGTCCTCACAAACCATCGATGATCAACGCGGTGGCTGTCCTCATGCCCGCGCCACGCCCAACGCCGAAGCCAAGTGACGTTGGAGTACTAGTTCTTCCTGTTGCGACCCTCGCCCGCCCGTGGACTTCTCCTTGCCTCCGCGAACCGGCCTCTTAAACACGATCCTGACAGTCTCAACCGGGGCGTGACACTGTGAGCAGGCATTAACGAGCCCGGCGGCGACAATGCGTAGCGCTCGGTTCGCGGCAGGTGCGGACGTCGAAGGCTGCGGTGTTTGGCTTCCGAGCGACCGGTCATGGTGTGGACCCCGCAACAGGCGGCGCGTTCCTCGACCACGCCGAGGAGCACGACATCGCCCTCTACCCACTGTTCGCGCTCATCCTTCACCGCAGCCTGCGCCGCGGCGAGGCCGTCGGACTCACCGACACCGCCGTCGACCTCGACAACTCCCTGATCAGCGTCACCCAACAGATGGCCACCCAGGGCTACACACCCGTGATCAAAAAGGTCAAGTCCGAGTCCGGCAACCGGATCATGGCCAGAGCCAGCATCACCCGCGTCATCCTGCGCGCCCACGACCTGCGGCACTGCGCCGCCACCTACCTCAAAGCCGCCGGCGCCGACCTCAAAGACATCCAGGAACTCCTCGACCACTCCTTCGCCGCCGCCATGACCGACGTCTACACCTCGGTCATCGCCGAACTCGACGTCAAACGCGCCAAAGCCGAAGCCGCCACCGAGGATGACCTGCCGTTGCTCGCGTTCGACGTCGACGCCGCGTCCTGGCGGTCCTTCGTGGACCTGGCCAAGCGGATCGGCCCCACCGGCTGACCCCCCACGACGGGCTCAGGCCGACGGCTTAACCGGGGGCCGCACGCCGAGCCACTGCTCGGCGTCCCAGGCGTGGAACCGTTCCACCTCGGTGAACCCCAGCTTTGCCGCGAGGCGCATCGAGTTGACGTTGGCGGACTGGGTGGTGAGCAACCACCGGCTCGCCGGGAAGGACACCGCCGAACCAGTCGAGCGCCGCCACGCACGTCGCGGTGGCGTACCCGAAACCCCAGGCAGGCGGCAGGAACAGGTAACCGAGATCGGCCTTTCCCACGGGCCGCCGGACGACGATGCTCCGTCGCGCGCCAAAGCGGGACCCGGCCGATTATCGCCCTGTCGAGGTCGACGACGAAACTCCCTCGCCACCGTGCGGGCACCTCGGGCAGCTCGCACTCAAGCTCGTCCGACGACCGGGGCCACCGAGGTAGGTGTGCCTCCGGCGACGCCAACAGCTCGATGAACGTCGACCGGTCCCGGGCCTCGGACGCGCGAAGCACCAGTCGCTCGGCCCGGATCGGTTGGGGCGGCCAGGCGACGGGTCAGATCTCAGTCATGCCGAGCATCCAACCAACGCTCGCCGCCACCGCTACCTAGGCGGCATCGGCCCGAAGGACGGCCGGCCGCCCCGGCGGCCGTCCTTCGGACGGTTCTCCCGGCGGGTCGCTCAGTCGTCGCGCTCGACGTAGGGCCGGTCCTTGGGCCGGTGTCCCCCGGGCTTGCAGCCGGCGAACGGTCCGTTGGGGTTGCGCAGCGCGTCCATGGTCGGCCAGAGGTGGTTCTGGTGCCAGAGGGCCGGGTCGGTCGGCGCCGCCCGGGGGCCGGTGCGTTCCTGCCAGGCGAGCCAGAGCCCGTGCAGGTAGGCGATCGCCTCCGGGTGTTCCCGCCAGCGGGGGCACCAGGGCGCGCCGGAGGTGACCTCGCCGCCGTACACCGGGAGCAGCAGGCCCTCCACCCAGGAGGTGAGCCGGCGCAGCTCCTCGGCGTACTCGGGTCCGTCCAGGTAGAGGATGAAGAACGGCCTCGGCGGCGGCTCGTCGGTCAGCACGTCAGCGTCCCCTCGTCACCGGGGTCGACGCCGAGCGCGGCGGTGAACCGCCGGTACGCGTCGACCCGCGCCCGCACCTGCGCGGCGTTGCCACCGCTGCACTCCAACGCCCCGTTGATGCTGCGGATCGTCTCGCCGAACCCCCCGCCGCCGGTGATCGCGGCGTGCGGGGTGGTCGTGCCCGCGCCGCTCTGGGTCATCCAGAACCAGAGCGCGGTACGCCATGCCACCGCCGGGTCAGTGGCCACCAGGTCCGGGTTGCCGAGCAGGTCCAGCCCGAGCGCGTCGCCGGCCGCCTTGTAGTTGGTGTTCCAACTGAGTTGGATCGGCCCCCGCCCGTGGTAGGCGCTACGGCCGGCCGGGCAGCCGTAGGGCTGGCCGCCGTCGCAGTAGGTGCCCCACGCGGCCCGGTCGATCTCCTCGACGTGGACCAGGCCGCCGGACTCGTGGTCCACGTTGGCCAGGAACGCCGCCAGTTCCCGCTTGCGGGTCGCCTCGTCGCCGGTGCCGGCGAAGTCGGGGAACGTGGCCATCGCGTCGGTGAGCCCGGCGTACGTGTAGAAAGTGTTGCGGTCGGGGAACATGGTGTCGAACGTCGACCCGGTCAGCAGCGTGCCCTCGTCCCCCGTCACCACGCGCTTCTTCGCCCCGGCCCCCGGCGACGACGTCGGTGTCGGCAAGGCGGTGGACGTGTCCGTCCCGCCGATGGTGTAGCGGGCGAACAGCCCGCGCACCCGCAACGGGTAGCTGTCCAGCACGATGACCGGCATGCCGCCCAGCGCCTTCACCGCCTCCGTGCCCTGGTCCCAGGCCATCAACGTCAGCGTGAGATGGTCGCCGACGACCGTCTTCTCGTCCAGCATCCGCTGGGTCTCCTCGGCCAGTTGACAGAACCACCGGGCGTGGGCGTGGATCGAGTCCTCCGGGTCCAGCGCCGAGGCCTCGCCGCTGTCGTCGTCGTCCTTGCCGTAGCGCTCGAACACGTCGGGGGTGAGCTGGGACAGCCCCTTGCGGCCGTCCTGACCCTCCTTGTCCGCGTCGAAGTCCGACGCGTACTCGATCTGGGCCGCGAGGATCACGGGGGTGAGCAGGTCGCACTCACGGGCTGCCGCCCGGATCGGCGCGACCAGGTCCGCGTCGGGCACGCCCGACTCCTTGAACCCGCCGCGGCCGTCGCCGCCGGCGAGTTCGGTGAGGACGCTGCCGCCGGCGCCCGGGCCGAGCGTGCTGTCCGGGTCCGGTGAGTACGAGGTCATCTGCGAACCGCTGAGCAGGATGATGACCACCAGGACGATCAGGGCCAGCGCCGCCATCGCGGCCAGCGGGAGCATCCCGACCATCGAGATGATCAGCCAGGTGATCTGGGTGGCGCCGAACCGGTTCGTCGCCGTCTGGTGCGCGGCCCGCGCGGCCGCCAGCTTCGACACGCCGTCACCCGGCCCGCTGGCGCCCGGCCGCCGCCCGCGCCCGCGCGGTGACCGCCTCCGCCTCGACGCGGGCCGCAGCCGCGATCGGCCCGGCGTCCGGCTCCTTGTACCAGGGACGCAACCGGATCACCGCCGGCCGCACGCCGGTTGCCAGCAGCAGCGCGGTGCCCTTCGGCAGCGCCCGGATCCGGTCCGCCGGCAGCACCTGCTCCTGCCGGTACGACACCGACCGGGACGAGCCGTCGCGGGACCGGGAGTAGGTTGGCGTACGGACGTCGTGCTGGCCGATCAGACGGGCCACCTTGTCCACGAAATCGGCGTCGTCCAGCCCGGCGCCCAGCAGTTTGACCGTGGCGGCGCCCCACAACGCGTCCATCCCCGCCTCGCCCCAGACCCGTACCCCCTGCCGGTAGCTCTGCAGCAGCGTCACCACGCTGATGCCCCGCGAGCCGAGGTGGCTGTAGAGGTCGGGCAGGTCGGCGATGCGGCACACGTTCGCCGCCTCGTCCAGCACGGCGGTCATCGGCGGGTCCAGCCGGCCGCCCATCCGCTCGGCGGCCACCACGCCGGCCCGGACCACGGCGTCCGCCAGGCCGGCGATCACTCCGGCGGCCGAGCCGCCGCCGTCCTTGGACAGCAGGTAGAGCGTGTCCCGGCTGAGCACGTGCTCCTCCGGGACGAACTCGGGGCGGTCCGGGTCCGGACTGACCCAGGCCAGGATCTCCGGGTCGAGCAGGCAGGCGACGCACTGCCGGGACGTCTCGTAGATGCCGTCGCGGGTCTCGACCGCGCCGCGTACGGTGCCCTGGAGCTGATCGGCCATCGCGTCCAGGCCGGCGTCGCGGAGTAGGTCGACCGGAGTACGGTCGCCCGGGTCGGCGAGCCAGGCCAGCATCTCCCCGACCGTCGCGCCGCCGTGCGAGGCGGCGAGGAAGAGAGCGGTCAGCGTGTTCTGCGCGGCGGCGATCCAGAAGTCCCGCTTCGACGCGTCGTCGTTGACCGAGCTGACGAAGTGGCCGGCGAGCCGCCGCGCGCCCTCCAGGGTGCGGCAGCCGCCGAGCAGGTCCCACCACATGTCGCGCTCGGTATACGCGACGCCCTGCGGGTCGAACGTCCACACCCGACCCACCCGGGCCCGCTCCTGCCGGGTGACCAGGTAGACGTCCGACTTGTTCGAGGTGAGCAGCACCGCGCCGGGCGCCCGCAGCACCCGGGGGATGGCGATCCCGGTGGACTTGCCGGCCCGCGGGGCCATCAGGTCCAGCTCCACGTCCTCGTACGACGAGCGCAGCTCCGGCCCGGACGGCAAAAGATCGCCGAGCAGGTTGCCGGTGTCGTCGGGGCGCAGGCGGGCGGCGTCGCGCAGGGACGGGCGCAGCTCACGGGCCCGGGCCTCGGCCGCCTTACCGGTCATGGCGCGCAGGTCGGCTGCGCGGGCCAGGTTCGACGACTGGCCGAGGCGACGGGCGACGGCGCGGGCCGCCGCGACCACCGGTGCCGCGACGGCCGGGACGAGCACGACCGCGCCGCCGTACACCAGGGCCGGCGGCACGCCCGGCCAGACCGTCCCGACACCGCCGCCGAGCAGGCTCAGGTAGACGTCGAGGCGGAACGGCGGCGGATGCCAGCCGTACCCGCCGACGGCGGTGGCCAGCGTGCCACCGAGCCACAGCAGGACGAAGGCGATGAGGTTGATCAGCGCGAGCGTCGGGATCAGCCAGGCCAGCAGGTCTCCGCCGGTGCCGCGCTTCACCGGGCACCCGCCCCGGGAAGGTCGCCGGCCGTCACGGCGCGCACTACCGCGGCGCGTTCGGCCAGCATCCGCTCCGCGTCGCCGTTGGCGATCCACCGCGTGTTCGTGTCGTGCAGGTGCCGCTCGGCGTCCGTGATCGCTACCCGGATCGGGATGCCGGGCCGCCCACCGACCTTGATCAGAAACCGGCCTCGGCCGGGCGGCTCCTCGTTGGCGCCGTCCTGCGCCCAGCCGGCCGGCGAGGACCAGGACGAGACCAGGTCGATCTCGCGCCGGGAAAGCCCCACCACGCGGCCCAGGTCCTCCATCTCTGCCTTCGGCAGCCCGGCGCAGGCGACCATGCCGGCGCGCTCCACGAAACCCCGGGCCTTCGCCTTGTCCGCCTCGCTGCCCAGGGCCTCGGCGTCCTTCAAAGTGTGGGTGATCTTCGCGTCGGCGAGCCCGAGCGAACGGTTCAACCGGGTGAGCGCGTCGATCCGGTCGACGATGCCGGAAGCCGCCCGCAGCGGGCGCCACAGCTCGTCCAGCACGGTGAAGAACCAGCGCCGGGGCGCCAGGCCCGCATCCGCCAAGGCGTGCGACGCGGACACCGTACCCAGGCCGTCCGACCAGGCCGCGAGCATCGCGGCGGCGGTCAACTGCCCGTCCGCCTCACCGATGCGGGAGATGTCGATGCAGACGGCGGTGGCGTCCGGGTCGATCCGGGTGGCGGTCTCGGAGGCGAAGGTGTCGCCGAGCGGGCCGTCGAGGATGCCGAGCAGCGACCGGTGCAGCGGGTCGACGGCGTCACGGTAACGCGACTCCTGACCCCGGTCGAGCGTGACCTGCCGGACCCGCGGCGGCCCCGCCTCCAGCACCGCGAGCAGGTCCGGCAGCCGGTACGTCCGGCCCGGCGGCGTGGCTTCGCGCAGGTGCCGCAGGCAGGCCGAGAGCACCGACTGCTCGTGGTCGCTGATCGGCACGCCCCGCACGATGGTGAGCAGCGCCGCGACCATGTTCAACACCCGGCCGTGGGTTTCGGCGGCCAGCGCCTGCCCGGCCTGCCCGCCGATCCGCGCGGCGGCGGCGCCCATCGCGCCGGGGTCCAGCACGTTGAGCCCGCCGACGCCCCGGGCGATGGAGATGACCTGCCCGCCGAGCGCGCGGACGGTGTCCGCGTAGTCGGGCTTCAGGTCGCCCAGCACCAGAGGGACGACGCCCTGCGCGGCCAGGCCGATCAGCATCCGATTGATCAGCGTGGACTTGCCGAGACCCGGCATGCCGAGCATGAACAGCGACGGGTTGGAGATGTAGCGCGCCCGGGTGAACCAGTTGAGCGGATCCCCGCACACCGTGGCCCCGGTGCTGATGTGCTGGCCGAGCGGGACCCCGGTCATCGGGGCGCCGGAGCCGGACGCGAACGGCCAGAGCCCGCACGCCTGCACGGTGGTGGCCCGCCACATGGTCGGCGGGTCCAGCGTGGCCACCCGTCCGCCGCCCACGACGGGCGACCCCCGGTGCGGCACCTGATCGGCGCGGTCAGCCCGGGCCAGCCGCTGCCGGTACCGCTGCTCGGCGGCCTCCTCCGCAGCCCGCCGCCGACGCGCCCGGCGCAGCGCCCGCGGGGTCTGCTCGCCCGTCTCGTCGGGCTCCCGGTCCTGCGCGTCCACGTCCGGCACCACCAGACCGGACATCGCGGTGACCGGTCCGGACGTCATCCGGGGCCAGCCCGCCCCGAGATCCAGCAGCCGCACGCCGTCGCCGCCCGTCACATCGCCTCCTGCAGGTCGTGCGGAACGAACGCCTGCTCCCAGGGCAGGATGCCGACGGGCAGGGCGCAGGTGAACGCCGCGGCCTGCATCCGGTCCGCCGGGCGCATCGCGATCCGGGTGGCGCCGAGCAGGTTCCGCATTGTCACGTTGGCGTCGCGCACCTCGGCGGCCGAGTCGACGGTCAACGTCACAAGCATCGAGAACTCGACCAGACCGGCGCCGGAGGCCTCCTCTGCCGCCGTCTGCTCGGCCGCCTGGATCTCCGCGACCGCGCGGGCCCGGACCAGGCCCTTCGTTGAGTTCGCCATGAACTGGGCGGACCGGCGGTCCGACTCGACGATCCGGGCGGAGGTCGCCGGATCGATCGGACGGTAGATCAGGGCCACCCGCTTGCGGCGGATGCCGGCGGCCGGGTCGAGCAGGCTGCGCAGGATCCCGGAGCGCACCACGCCGCGCGGCGCCATGGTCAGCAGCCAGCTCCGGGACACGCCGGAGTCGTGCTGGTAGGCGGTCACCGACTCGATCGCGGCGGCCGGCCCGGCGTCGTCCCACTCCAGCCCGGTGCCGCCGTGCTGGGCGCGTACGTCGAGCACCTCGGCCGAGACGGCCGGGTCGTAGGCGACCCGGACGACCTCGGCGATCCGCTCCGCGGACAGCGGCTCCGCCGACCCGCCGCCGGCCGCCACCAGCCCGTTGAGCACGCCGTGAAGCCGCAGCCCCAGGTCGGCGAGCATGGTGTCGTCGTCGCGCCGGGCGCCGCCGGGCGCCGAGTAGGTCAGCGTCAGGTAGGTGTTCATCTCCGAGGACGCGTCCGGGTAGTTGCGCACCACCTCCTCCATCACCGCGCGGGCGGCGGGCGGCGCGTCCGGGGAGATCCGGCCCAGCACCTCGGTGGCGAGCCGGGTGCCGGGGTCCGGCGCGGTCTCCACCACCACCGAGGCGCCGCGCAGTCCCGGCTCGTGCGCCAGCCGGGACAGCCAGTCGCCCCACAGCGCCACCCACGTGTCGACCTGGTCCGGGTCGACCAGCGACCCGCCGTCCGGCTCGCAGCTGAGCACGATCGTGTACTGGTGACGGTTGGGGTGGTGCAGCACGCCGAACGGGCGGTCGTACGGGTCGCGCCCCTCCAGCATGACCGCCCGGCTCAGCAGGCCGGGCGGGCGGAACCGTCCGCCGGGGCGTGTCGACAGCGGCCCGGAGACGTAGAGGTGCTGCCGCTTGGACTTGCGGCGCAACCAGCCCACCCGGACGCCGACCATCTGGAAGACGTTGCGGCCGTCCGGAGTGCGGATCGCCAGCGGCGCCAGCGTCAACGCGAGCGGCAGCCCCACCACCAGGGCCGCGTCCAGCGAGATCATGGACGCGAGCAGCACCAGCACGAGACCGCCGAAGAGGCCGACGGTCCCGATCAGGCCCAGCGAGCCCAGGCCGGCCTTGCGGGGGCGGCGCCAGTTGCCGTACGTGAGTGTCTTGATCTGTTCGGTTGCCGTGGTCATGGTCGTCCTCCTGGGCCGGCCTAGTCTCGATCGGGGTCCGGCAGCGCGCCGCGGGCGATGCCGGCGGCGTGCCGGTGGGTGCCGGCGACGACGCCGGCGCTCTTCTGCACGGTCCAGGCGGCGGCGCCGACCGCGCCGCCGACGACCCGGCCGGCCGTCGACGCGACGCTGCGCCCGCCGCCACCTGCCGACCCGCCACCGCCTGCCGCATCGCTGCCGGACGGCGGGCTACTCGCGGGCGCCGGGGTGCTGCTCGCGGGGGTGCTGCCGGATGCCGATTCGCTCTCGGGCGCCGGTCTGCTGCCCGACGCCGGCTCGCTACCGGACACCGGCTCGCTACCGGACGCCGGTTCCCCGCCGGACGCCGGTTCCCCGCCGGACGCCGGCTTACTCCCGGACGCCTGCTGTCCTGCGGACGTCGACCCGCCACCGCCGGCCGTGCCCTCGGCTGTGGACGCCCCGTCGGGCGTGGAGGCGCCCTCGGCCGTGGACGCCCCGTCGGACGTCGACGCCCCGTCGGCCTTGGACGCGCCGTCGGACTTCGACGCACCATCAGCCTTGGACGCGCCGCCCCCCTTGGACGCCGCGCCGGTGCCAGCGCCCAACAGGCCTCGTTCCGGGGGGCGCTGTTCTTCGACGCGGGAGCGGCCGGCGAT